>JACCQS010000160.1 GCA_013814015.1 Geodermatophilaceae bacterium
ACGAGACGACCGGTCCGGAGATCCTCGCCGACCTGCCGTCGATCACCCACTTCGTCGGCGGCTTGGGCACGGCCGGAACGCTGATGGGCGTCGGGCGGTTCTTGCGGGAGAAGGTCCCGGGCGTCGCTATCGTGGCCGCCGAGCCGCGGTACGGGGAACTTGTGTACGGGCTGCGCAACATCGACGAGGGGTTCATTCCCGAGCTGTACGACCCATCGGTGCTGACCACCCGCTTCTCCGTGGGGCCCGACGATGCGATCCGGCGGACTCGTGAGCTGATCGACCGCGAGGGCATCTTTGCCGGCATCTCGACCGGAGCCATCCTGCATGCCGCGGTCGGGGTCGCCGAGCGTGAGATGGCCGCGGGGCGGCGTGCCGACATCGCGTTGATCGTCTGCGACGGGGGATGGAAGTACCTGTCCACCGGTGCCTACGCCGGCACCGTCAGTGAGGCTGCCGAGGCGCTAGACGGCCAACTCTGGGCCTGAGCTGGTGTCGTGGGCCAGCCCGGTCATGACAGATCATTACTCTGCAGACCGTGACAGGGGCAGCAGCGCCGATCGGGGTCTTCGATTCTGGTGTGGGTGGGCTGACCGTCGCCCGAGCGATCATGGACCAACTGCCGGCTGAGTCGATCCGTTATCTGGGTGACACCGCGAACGGCCCGTACGGTCCGCAGCCGATCGCTGACGTTCGGGCACACGCGCTGGCCGCCATGGACCAACTCGTGGAATCCGGCGTCAAGCTGCTTGTCGTGGCCTGCAACTCCGCCAGCGCCGCGTGCCTGCATGATGCCCGGGAGCGCTACGACGTACCCGTGATCGAGGTGATCCTGCCGGCCGTCCGCCGGGCCATCGCAGCCACCCGAAGCGGCAAAATCGGCGTCATCGGCACCCAGACGACCGTAGGTAGCCGCGCTTACGACGATGCCTTCGCTGCCGCGCCGCAGGTGAGCATCAGCAGCGCTGCCTGCCCCAGCTTCGTCGACTTCGTGGAGCGCGGGATCACCAGCGGCCGACAGATTCTCGGATTGGCGCAGTCCTACCTGGAGCCGCTGCAACGCGCCGAGGTGGACACCCTGGTACTCGGCTGTACGCACTATCCGCTGCTCACCGGCGCGATCAGCCACGTGATGGGCGACGGGGTCACCCTGGTCTCCAGCGCGGAGGAGACTGCCAAGGACGTCTTCCGCGTACTGACCGACGAGGATCTGCTCCGAGACGGTGCCGACACGGCGGGCGAGGAGGTGTCTCCGGGCGAACACCGATTCTTTTCCACCGGGGATGCGGAGACCTTTCACCGGCTGGCCGAGCGCTTCCTCGGGCCGGCGGTCGGGCCAATCGCGACGTTGCCCGTCGTACAGACGGCCAAGGCGGGTGACGACACTGAGGCGCGGGTGCCTACCGATGCCGCCGCGCCGCCCGATACGACGCCTGACGGTACGGCGGTCGCGGTGCCCGCACAGTACTCCGCGGATAGCATTCCGGTGCCGAACGCTGCTGCGCAATGAGATTGACGGTCGTCGGCTGTTCGGGATCCATGCCCGGCGCCGACTCACCGGCATCCTGCTATCTCATCGAGGACGACGGGGTACGGATAGTCCTGGACCTGGGGCCCGGATCTGCAGGAGCATTGCAACGGTATGCGGCCCTGGAGACGATCGACGCCATCTTGCTCTCGCATCTGCACGCGGATCACTGCTTGGACGCCTGCTCGTTCGTGGTCTGGCACCGTTACGCCGAGCGGTCTTCCGGACCGGTGGCGCTCTATGGTCCGGCCGGCACGATGCAGCGGCTCGGCGCTGCCTACGAACAGCCGGCATCCGATCTCGGTGACGTATTCGACTTCCATGCGTTGTCGTCGGATGATCATGAGCGCCCGAGCAGCAGTTCGGCTGCACCCCAAGCGCTCACGATCATGAATGCCGGAGTGGAGATCGGCGGACTGCGGCTGTCCTTCGTCCGTACGAACCATCCGGTCGAGACCTACGCGGTCCGGGTCGAGGCCGGAGCGACATCGCTGACGTACTCCGCAGACACCGGAATCTGTCCCGAGCTGGTCCGGCTCGCCAAGGGCACCGATCTCTTGCTGTGCGAGGCTGCGCGACCCGAGAACGAACCCGGGTACCCGCCCGGCCTGCATCTGACCGGCGGACAGGCCGGAGAACACGCGGCGGCGGCTGGAGTGGGCAAG
>JACCQS010000170.1 GCA_013814015.1 Geodermatophilaceae bacterium
AACTTCACGGCCGCGTACTGGCGTCGCGGCCCGCCGAAGCTGCCGATCAGGAAATACATCGGGACCAGCATCGCTTCGAAGAAGACGTAGAACAGGAAGATGTCGGTGGCCGCAAAGACGCCGATCAGCAGCGCTTCGAGCACCAGTAGCCAGGCGAAGAACGTCCGCATGCTGCCGGTCTTGCCGGTTTTTTCGCCCGCGTCGGTGCCTTCGTTCCACGAGGCACCGATCACCGCCGGCACGAGCACGCCGATCAGCAGGATCATCACCAGGGCGATGCCATCCACGCCGAGTGAGAAGCTGACTCCGAAATCGGGTATCCACTCGTAGGACTGGACGAACTGGAACCGCGGGCCGCTCGGTTCGAAGGCCACGGTCATCAGCACGGTCAGGACAAGTACCAACAACGAGACGCCGAGGGTGATCCGCCGGATCAGGTCATGACGGTGCTTGGGTACGGCCAGCAGCCCCAGCCCGGCGATGAGCGGCAGCAACAACAAGACCAACAAGAATGGGAAGTCCGTCATACGAATCGCACCGCCAGGAACGCGACGACGACGACCAGTGCGCCGCCGAGCATGCTCAGCTCGTACGAGCGGACGAAGCCGGTCTGCGTACGGCGCAACCGGCCGGAGGTCCCGCCGAGTCCGGCGGCGAGTCCGTTGACCGCGCCGTCCACGCCGCGGTTGTCCACGTAGACCATCGCGCGGGTGAGCCACTGACCAGGCCGCATGAACACCGACTCGTTGAAGGCGTCTCCGTACAGGTTCGCCCTGGCGGCCTTGATGACCGGAGAGACGTTGGCGGGCGGGCGAACCGGTACCTCGCGGCGGGCGACGAAGAACCACGCAGCCACAATCCCGAGAGCCACGACCAACGTGGTGAGGATGGAAACCACGATCGGGGCGACGACGTGATCAGCTTCGGGTTCGGGACCGAATACCGGCTCCAGCCAGTCGGCCAACGGGAACACGTTCACCAGGAGGAAACCGGCGAACACCGAGCCGACTGACAGCACGATCATCGGCACGGTCATCACCGCGGGCGACTCGTGCGGATCGGCGTCGGAGTCCCATCTCGGCCGGCCGAGAAAGGTCATCACCATCAGCCGGGTCATGTAGAAGGCGGTCAGACCCGCGGCCAGCAGCGCCCCGCCGCCGAGGATCCAGCCCAGCGTCCCACCGGAGTCGAAGGCGACCTCGATGATCAGGTCCTTGGAGAAGTAGCCGGACAGGAACGGGAACCCGATCAGCGCGAGATAGCCCAGGGCGAAGGTGATGTAGGTGATCCGCATCTTCGAGCCGAGGCCGCCGAACTTGCGCATGTCGACCTCGTCGTTCATGCCGTGCATGACCGACCCGGCGCCGAGGAACAGCCCGGCCTTGAAGAAGCCGTGGGTGAGCAGGTGCAGGATCGCAACCGCGTACCCGGCCGGACCCAGTCCAGCGGCCAGGAACATGTAGCCGATCTGGCTGACCGTGGAGTAGGCGAGCACCTTCTTGATGTCGTCGTAGGCGCAGCCCACGATTGCGCCGTAGAGCAGGGTGACCAGCCCGACAATGGTGACGACCGTGCGTGCGGTCTCGGAAAGGTCGAACAGCGGAGCGGACCTGGCGATCAGATAGACGCCCGCAGTGACCATCGTCGCCGCGTGGATCAGCGCGGAGACCGGAGTCGGGCCTTCCATGGCGTCGGGCAGCCACGCCTGAAGCGGCACCTGACCGGACTTTCCGCAGGCACCGAGCAGGAGTAGCAGGCCGATCGCGGTAACGGTTCCGGCGGCCAGCCCGCTCGCTCCGGCGAAGACGTCTGCGAACGACGTCGAACCGAGCGTCGCGAACATGATGAAGATCGCAAGGATCAGGCCGACGTCGCCGACCCGGTTCATGATGAATGCCTTCTTCGCCGCAGTCGCCGCTGCGGGTCGCCGGTACCAGAACGCAATCAGCAGGTACGACGCGAGACCCACGCCCTCCCAGCCGATGTAGAGGGTCACGTACCCGTTGCCGAGGACGAGCAGCAGCATCGCGGCCACGAACAGGTTCATGTAGGCGAAGAACCGGCGTCGGGCCGGATCGTGGGCCATGTAGCCGATCGAATACACGTGGATCAGGGCACCGACACCGGTGATCAGCAGGACGAACACCGCCGACAGCGGGTCGAGGAGCAACCCGATGTCCACCTGCAGTTCCCCGACCGGGATGAAGCTGAACAGCGTGTCGGTGACCGCCTTCTCGCCTTCGGGCCGCCCTGCGAGTGCGGCGACCAGGGCCACGCCCAGTACGAAGTCCACCAGGATCGTGGCGCACCCGATCAGGTGGCCGACTCTGTCCAGTCTTCGGCCGCCGAGCAGCAGCACCGCCGCGCCGAGCAGCGGAATGAGAACGAGCAACCACGCCGAGCCGAGCAGGCCACTGGCAGGTACGTACTGGGTCTCCACTCGGCGTCCTCAGTACTTCAGCAGGTTCGCGTCGTCGACCGAGGCCGAACGTCGGGTGCGATAGATCGCCATGATGATCGCCAGTCCCACGACGACCTCGGCAGCGGCCACCACCATGACGAAGAAAGCCATGATCTGCCCGTCGACCGTGCCGTTGATCCGGGAGAAGGTGACCAGGGTCAGGTTCACCGAGTTCAGCATCAACTCGATGCACATGAAGACCACGATCGCGTTTCGCCGTACCAGCACCCCGACGGCACCGATCGTGAACAGGATCGCTGCCAGGACCAGGTAGTAGGCAGGAGTCATGATCGGGGCACCCCGTCGCGGTTGGCGCCGCTGTCGACGGTGACATCGTCCAGATCGTCGATCGATCCTGAGGCGATGGCCGGAGGCTCGCGCATCTCCATCCCGGTGGCCCGGCTGTCCTCGGCGATCGAGCCGTCGGGCAGCAAGGCCGGCGCCGCAACGGAGTTCCCTCTGGCGAACACGCCTGGGCCGGGAAGCGTCTGCGGACGGGCACCTTTGACCCGGGTGATGGACTGCTCTCGCTGACCCGGGCGGGCGCCGGGCTCCCGCTCGATGTGAGCCAGGATCATCGCCCCGACAGCAGCGGTGATCAGCAGTGCGCTGGTCAGCTCGAAGGCGAGCAAGTAGTCGGTGAACAGCAGCCGCGCGATCGCTGGAATGTTGCCGCCGTCGGCATTCACATCAGCCAGGCCCACGGCCTCGACACCGGAGGTGGCATCAGCGATCAGGCCACCGACCAGACCAGCGAAGCCGATGCCGAGCACGATCGCAGCGAGCCGTTGGCCGCGCAGTGTCTCGACGATCGAGTCGGAATAGTCGCGGCCCACCAGCATGAGCACAAACAGGAAAAGGATCATGATCGCGCCGGTGTAGACGATGATCTGCACTGCGCCCAGGAACGGTGCCTGCTGGACGAAGTAGAAGCCGCCCAGGCTCAACATGGTGAGGACGAGCCAGAGGGCTGAATGGATGGCATTGCGCGACAACACCATTCCGATCGCGCCGGCCAGGGCGATCGGTCCCAGGACCCAGAACGCGGCTGTCTCCCCGCTGGTGACGACATCGGCCGCCAGCACTGACATCTCGGTCATCTCTCGAGAGCCTCGCTCGTCACTCTCGGCTCTGCCCGAGCGGTTTGGCGCCTTCGTCGGCATCGGCGCCGATGTCATCGCCCGAGGCCGGCGCGGTGGCCGCAGGCGGGACGGAATGCGTCTCGGCGGTAGCCCCTGCGGTCTGCTTGAGCGGCTCGCGGCCGACGTAGTAGTCCTGCTCGTGATCCCCGAGGCGCATCGGATGCGGTGGTTGCTCCATCCCCGGCAGCAGCGGGGCCATCAGCTGCTCCTTGGTGAAAATCAGGTCCTGCCGGTTGTCGTCGGCCAGCTCGTAGTCGTTGGACATTG
>JACCQS010000174.1 GCA_013814015.1 Geodermatophilaceae bacterium
TTTCTCGAATCCAACAGTCGACGTCGAGGAAGACTACGCGCCCCGTTCCGGGGCATTATTCGGCGGTGCCATAAATGTCGACTCGGAGCGCGACGACGAATTCGCCGGAAATCCACGAGACGTAGAGTTACGTCAAACTCAACTCTGCCGTAAATACGACAATCTCAACTACTATCTATACGGCGTTGCGGTGAACGAGGCTCAGTTCGAGAATGTGAGGTGGGCGATCGATGACAACGAGACGCCGATCGTGACGCTGTCCTGGCCCCATCGCATGCCGACAAATCCGCAATTTATTCCCTTGGTCGCCAAGGGACGCTACGACACGGAGATAGCAACGACTGCTAACCGGATAAAGGCGCTGGGCGGCCGGGTGATTCTTCGGCCGTTCTGGGAGTTCAATCATGCCGACAACGGGTTGGGCGCCGCCAACTATGATGGGGACTACCAACAGTTCATCGACGCCTGGCAGCGGACGCATGCCATATTCAAGGGTGATGCTTCCACGTGGCGCACGCTTGGGATCAGCGGAACTCCGATCCAAGCCGACAACATTCGCTTCTCGTGGACTCCGGGCAACGCCCGACCCAACAATGTCGTGGAGGGTGTGAACGAGGATTACCGACCCTACTATCCCGGAGATCAATATGTCGACTGGATAGGCATCGACAGTTACACCGGGAACCGAATGGTGTATTTCCGCGACGTCTTCGAGCCTCCCACGCAGCTCGTGGACTGGTACGCCACGTACGCGCCGAAAGGCAAGCCCATGAGCATCGGTGAGGTCGGCATCCGGCCACAATCGACCTACCCGAGTCGGAGCCCGACCAGGTCCGAATGGTATGCCAATGCGCGGGCCGCTATCAAAGGGATGCCGATGATCAAACTCTTCAGTTATTTCGATGTATCCAATGAGACCCATCCCCTTGCAGAGTCGTATCAGGTGGACGCCCCCGGTGGTAATGGCCCCGACTCCGCTCGTCGTGCGCTTGCAGCCTATTCGGCTCTGGCAAATGATCCATATTTCCATCAAGGGAGCGCCCAGCCCCGATGCGGCGGCTCCGAGTCCGACGAGCCTGCCAAGGAGCGCTCGCCCTTCGCTCCCCCCGGATCGAAAGCACAGATTCGCGTTCGCGGGCCATCACGCTGAGGAAGCCCGGACTCCCGCGAGTCAGGCTCGCAACTGGGCGGCCATCAGGCTCGTGAGTTCGCGAAAGGCTTTGCCGCGGTGGCTGATGGCGTCCTTGGCGCCGGGAGTCAGCTCAGCGGCCGTCATGGTGTGCCCTTCGGCAACGAAGACCGGGTCGTACCCGAAGCCACCCCGGCCCCTTGGTTGCCTGACGAGCCGACCACGCATCTCGGCTTCGAGGACATGCTCGAATCCGGCAGGGTGCACGAAGGCGGCAGCGCAGACAAAGGCCGCCCCACGCCGCTCGTCTGGAACATCCGCGATCTGATCGAGCAGCAGTTCGAGGTTGGCGACGTCGTTCCCGTGTCGGCCCGACCATCGCGCGGACAGCACACCTGGCATTCCGTTCAGCGCATCCACGGTGAGTCCCGAGTCGTCCGCGACGGCGGCAAGTCCGGTCGCCTCAGCCGCATCCCGGGCCTTGGCCAGCGCGTTCTCGACGAACGTTGCGCCGGTCTCCGGTGCCTCGTCGAAGCCCGGGAGGTCATCGAGTCCCAACACCTCGACGTCGATCACCGGTGTGAGGATCCGGCGCAGCTCGGCCAGCTTCTTCGGATTGCGGGTGGCCAAAAGCAGTCGCTGAGCTGTCACCGGACCCGGCTCATAAGGCCAGCGCGACCTTCTGTGCCTCGGTCAGCGTCGCGCAGCCGGCCACGGCCAGGTCGAGCAGGACATCCAACGTGCTGCGGTCGAAGACCACACCCTCGGCGGTGCCCTGAACTTCGATGAAGTCGCCGGTGCCGGTACAGACGATGTTCATGTCCGTGTCGGCGGCGACGTCCTCGACGTACTCGAGATCCAACCGCGGCTGACCGTCGACGACTCCCACGCTGACCGCCGCGACCGACGTGTGCAACGGGTCCGGCTTGGCCAACTTGCCCTTCGCACCGAGCCAGCTCACCGCGTCGGCCAGCGCGACGTAGGCGCCGGTGATCGCCGCCGTACGGGTTCCGCCGTCGGCCTGCAGGACATCGCAGTCCATGGCGATGCTGTTCTCACCGAGCGCGGACAAGTCGATGCTGGCCCGTAACGCCCGGCCGATCAGCCGGCTGATCTCGTGCGTACGCCCACCGATCTTGCCGCGCACCGACTCGCGGTCACTGCGGGTATGGGTCGAGCGGGGCAGCATCGCGTACTCCGCGGTCACCCAGCCGAGCCCCGAGCCGCGGCGCCACCGTGGAACCCCCACGGTCACGCTGGCAGCGCACAGCACCCGGGTACGCCCGAACTCGACCAGGACCGAGCCTTCGGCATGGTCGAGCCAGTTGCGGGTGATGGTGACGGGTCGAAGCTGGTCGAATTCACGGTTTTCGGGTCGGGTCACGGCCAGCGACCCTAGTCGAGTCGTTTTCTGACTCAGGGGACCCCTGCAACGATAGGTACGTAGGTCTCTTCCCCTGTCGAGCGCCGGGTCACCGCCAGCGAGAGGATTGCGGCATGCGTTCTGAACTGATCCGGCTGAGCACCGGGAAGTCCCCGGCCGTCGTCGACCTGACCGGCCACTGCGCCGAGTTCCTGCGCGACTGCGGCGCCGAGGAGGGTCTCCTGCATGTCTTCCTACCTCATGCCACGGCCGGGGTGGCCATTCTCGAGACCGGCGCCGGGAGCGACGACGACCTGCTCACCGCCCTGGACTCATTGCTGCCCAGTGATGATCGGTGGCGGCACCGGCATGGCGCACCGGGACATGGTCGGGACCATGTGCTGCCGGCGTTCATTGCGCCGTACGCGTCGATCCCGGTCCTGGACGGTCGACCCGCGCTGGGGACATGGCAGTCGATCTGCCTGGTGGACCCGAACGGCGACAACCCCGACCGCC
>JACCQS010000228.1 GCA_013814015.1 Geodermatophilaceae bacterium
AGATGCTTCTTCACGGTCAGCGGGTAGTACGTACCGCCCTTGACGGTGGCGTCGTTGGCCACGATGACGCACTCCCGCCCGGACACCCGACCCACACCGGTGATCAGTCCAGCACTGGGCGCATCCCCGTCGTAGAGGCCGTGTGCGGCCAGCGGAGACAGCTCCAGAAAGGCAGATGCCGGGTCCACGAGGGCGTCGACCCGGTCACGCGGGAGCAACTTGCCTCGCGCGAGGTGCCGGGCTCGGGCCTTCTCACCCCCGCCGCCGGCAACGGCAGCAAGTTGCTCGGCGAGGTCGGCGCAGAGCCGCTCGTGGGCGCCACGATTACCACGAAAGACTTCGCTGCCGAATGCAGCGGAGCTGGTCAGGACCGGCGCGTCCACTCCCGACTCCTCACCGTGGGCAACTGATCGACGAAACTCCATGTTAACAGCCGTTAACGTGCGGGCTCCAGGCACCGGGCACCAGTCTTCCCCGCGCCGCGAGGAGATTGCCGTCAGGCGACCTTGCGCCGCCGATGCTTGGAGCCCTTCTTGCCCGCTACATTCTCGATCTTGACCAGCTTGCGTTTCTTGACCGCATAGCCCTTGGGCAACCGACCCTCGGCGAGCATCCGCACAGGGCATCTGTTGCACCTCGGTTTGGACAGGCAGCAGCTCTTCTTGGGCTTTGCCATGCGCCAAGGGTAGTGGCGCCGTACCGATCGCTGGTGCGCGCCGAATGTCGCGGCAAGCTAGATTTTCCGTGCACCCCCCAGGTGGTTTCGAAGAAACCGCCAAACGGTCAGAGATCATCGATCGCAGGAGCCGACCCATGGCAGCGCCACGTTTCATTGCCCGATTGAACGAGCAGATCGGAAACGAGTTCGCCGCGCACCAGCAATACCTCGCCTGCGCGATCTACTTCGACGCTACGACGATGCCGCAGATGGCCGCCCTGTTCTATGCCCAAGCGCTCGAGGAGCGCAATCACGCGATGATGATGATCCAGTACCTTCTCGATGCCGACGCCCAGGTGTCCATCCCGAGCATCGAAGGGCCGATCAACGACTTCGCGGACATCGTCGCGCCAGTCCTGTTGGCGCTGGATCAGGAGAAGCGGGTCACCCAACAGATCTATGGGTTGACCGCAATCGCGCGTGAGGAGAACGACTTCGCCTCCGACCAGTTCATGCAGTGGTTCATCAAAGAACAGGTGGAGGAGGTCTCCAGCATGAGCGATCTGCTCACCGTGGTGAAGCGATCGTCTCGGGACATCGAAGCGATCGAGGACTATCTTGCCCGGGAAAGCCGACCCACGGCTCCGGATCCGACAGCACCCGCCATCGCCGGTGCCGGCGCCTGATCGAATCGGAAGCCCCTACCGCTATGACTCGATCTGCCGAAGCTCACATCGACCCGATCGCAAACCTTCCCCCGCTCTCGGATGCTGCAGTGCATCGAGACGACGATCCAGCAACTCAGCCGACCCGGCGCGATGAGATCCTCCGGGTGGCGGCCCAGATGTTCGCCGAGCGCGGATTTCACGGCGTCGGGGTGGACGACATCGGTGCGGCGGCGGGGATCACCGGCCCAGGCATCTATCGGCATTTCGCGAGCAAGGATGCGATTCTCGCCGAGATGCTGGTCCGGATCAGCGAGCGGCTGCTGGCCGGCGGCCTGGCGTGTGTCGAGAATGCGCGAGGGGACCCTTCGGCGGCCTTGGTCGGCCTGATCGCCTGGCAGACAGATTTCGCGCTGTCCAATCCGGCGCTGATCGTTGTGCAGCTCCGCGATCTGGCCAACGTTGCCGAGGCTGACCGGCGCCGGGTACGACAGCTTCAGCGCCGGTACGTCGAGGTGTGGGTTGACATCCTGACCCGGCTGCACCCGACTACCGGGGAGAACCAGATCCGGGCGCGGGCGCATGCACTGTTCGGGCTGATCAACTCGACGCCGCACAGTGCGGTTCAGCTGGGTGCCGAGGGGATGTCAGACATCCTCAGGACCATGGCACTGGCCGCGGCCACCTCGAGCTGAGCGCACCGCACCGCACCGGTCAAGCAGAGGCATGCCAGGCGGTCAGGAGTGCCGCCTCGCGCTCGCGGGTAATTCCTGAGCGGCGATCCCGGTCCAGACCGAGAACCTTCTCCCACTCGAGAGCCGCGATGGCCGTCTCCTGCGTGCCGCGGGTTGTCAGTCCGGCTTCGACCGACGCCGACACGTCTCGGCTCATGAATCCGGCGTAGTCCGGCAGCGGCAACCACAATGGCAGCGAGTCCGGGCCCGCCCAGGGCTGCACATCCTGCTCGGCCAGCCAGTGGCCAGGCACCCAGGTCAGTGCTACTTCGGGTCCTCCGACCGCGGCGGCCATCGCGTCGATGACCTTTCCCCACGGCTGGCTCGCCGCGACGGCGTCGAAGGTTCCTACGACATGGTTCTCCGCGCAGTGCACGATCCACTCGGCGAGGTCACGCACATCGACGAACTGCACGAGGTCGTCGGGCGTTCCCGGTACGAGTACCTCGCCGCCACCGGCGAGCCGAGCCGGCCAGTAGCCAAACCGATCGGACACATCCCGGGGCCCGACGATGAGGCCGGCCCTGCAGAGAAAAGCCTTGTCCCCGAATGCATCTCGTACCGCCTCTTCGCAGGCGACCTTGAACGGTCCGTACAACTCGCGGTCGGCCTCATCGGAGCCACCAGGCGGAGCCGACACGAGTGCGCCGGAAGCCGCGTCCTGACCGGTGGTTTCGTTATCGGCGTACACCGATCCGCTCGAGACGTAGGTCCAGTGACCCGCTTTCGGTCCCAAGGCGTCCAACGCCCGACGTACCCGGCTCGGCGACTGGACCTCGACGTCGACAACGGCGTCGAAGTCCCTGCCGGTGAGCACGGCCAGCCCCTCGGCTTCGTCACGATCCACCCGTAGGAACTCGACGCCATCGGGCGGGTTCCCGGAGACACCGCGAGCTGCGCAAACGACCTCATGCCCGGCATCGCGCGCAACCTCGGCGACCGTGCGGGAAAGGAACACCGTCCCGCCGAGGACCAGGATCTGCATATATGTCTCTGCCCTGCTCAGGCCGCCGGCTCGAGGGCGAGCGCCTCGATTGCCAGTTGACGAAGATCCTGCAGGTCTCCGGCATTCGCGGGATCCAGCCAGCCGGCTTCGACGATCGTGAGATCGGTTCCGTCGATGTCGGAGGCATAGGCATCGGGCTCGAGCTCCGTCGGCCCGTCCGCGAAGCGGTCCCCTGCCTGCAACAGATTGTCGATGTTGCCGGTGCCGTCCGAGTCGACGATGCCCTTGAACTCCTCGGCGCTCTCCTCATCGGGCATCGTCACGCGCGAGATGGCCACCAGCACTCCGATTCCATCGATCTCGGTCGTGTACAGCTCTCGGATCAGGGACACGCAATTCGTAGTATCGAAGTACTCGGCGACCTCGCCGTCCGCGTTGCCGGCGCAGGTATCGCCGTCGCTGGTCAGGACGCGAACGTAGGTGTAGTCGCCCACTTGCTGAGTGCTCGGCTCGGAAGACTGCTCCGAGGTCTGGCTCGGAGGCTGCGCATCTGCCCCATCTCCTGAGTCATCCGAGCCGACCAGGCGAAACCCCACATAGGCCGCGGCGCCGACGAGTAGCAGCGCCACGAGCACCGCCGCGACTCGGAGTAAGCCCCTTTTCCCGCTCCGCGTCTGACCGGATCGGCCGCCGCCGGAGTAGGACTGGCCGGCATAGGGCTGATCGGCATAGGACTGCTCGGCATAGGACTGCTCGGCATATGCGGGTCCAGCGTCGGATCCCTCGTCGTAGCCGACAGCACCGTTGTAGCCACTTCCACGCGGATCAAGCGAGGCCGGCGGCATCTCCGAACGAGGCGGCCGGTCATCAGCTGCCTCAGGTCCAAAGATCCCGGGCAGACCGTCGTCGCCGTTGCCGTCGGAGCCGTTCTCGTCATCGTCGTCGGCGTGGCCGACCTGGGTGGGCGGTCCTTGAGCGTCCACGTGCTGCGGCGGGCTGGTCGGATCCTCGACCCGGGACCGGTTGGCCGTAGCCATGTCCGACGCCGACGCCGCCACGGCGCTGGCGGCGGCCACGAGGTCCGGACGCCGCAGGACGTAGGGCGAATACATGAAGCCCTCGCTGTTGAGCTCCTCCACAGCCGGGACCCGGCCGGACGCCTCGATCGAGGACAACGCGGCCTTGACGTCGGCGGTGGTCCACTGCCGGACATCGGCCGCGGCAGTCAGGGCCGCGGCGCGGCGAACTCCGATGGCCAGGCCTTCTTCGGACAGCGGGCAGACGATGACGCCATCGCCGAGCTGACCGTCATTCGGCTCAACGGGCTCTCCTGATCCCACCGCGACGAGCATGGCCACTTGTCCGGGCTCGAGCCCGCTGGCCCGAAGGGTCGAGGTCACCGCTGATTGCGCATCGCGCAAGCCGGGCAAGGGGTTCGAGCCCCCGCCCACGATACGCAGTACTTCTCCGCCGATCGACCATGCCCCGGTGGGATGGGCGACAATCGGCCCGTTCTGCCGGTGGGATCCGACCAGCCGTACGACGATCACACCGTCTGGGACGAGCAGGACGACGTCGGACTGCCGCCGCTTGGTGGTCGGATCGTCGTAGGGACGAAACGCCGCGACTCCACCGAGGACGCGTATCCCGCTGTCCCAAGTCCTGAACAGACGGTTGGCCGTGCGCTCAGCCTCGGTCCCCGAGGAGGGGGCAGCGACGGTGAGCATGAGTGGACGCTAGATCATGCAGAGCGGCCGGGCGTCAGCCGGCCCACTCGTTGGCTGGGGTAAGGCTGGCGGCCGGGCGTCAGCCGGCCCACTCGTCACCACGTACCGCCCTCTCGCCGCGCCCTCTGCTGTCCTGATCAGGGTAGTGATGGGGAGCGGGTTCAGCGGCGACGGCTTGCGGTACCGAACATTCGTCGGCCGATCGCACTGCCAGCCGAGCGCAGGAAGGACTTGAACGCGCCGGAGGCGACGATCTGTTCGACGATCGAGGGTTCGGGCTTGATCTCACGTGCCCGCTCGTTGCGGCCCGGTGTGCGCGTGGGCGCAGCCGCGGTCTCTGGCGGATCGTTCTCGGCCGTGCCGTGGACCTTGGCCGAGAGTCGCTCGTAGGCCGACTCCCGGTCGATCTCCTGGGCGTACTTCGCGTGCAGAACCGAACCATTGATCGCGGCTTGCACGACGTCGGCAGGGGCCGGTGCCATCAGGGAGCGCGGGGCGGGCATGCGGCACCAGGCGACCGGTGTCGGCGCGCCCTGCTCCGACAGAACCGTGACCACGGCTTCGCCGGTTCCGAGTTGGGTCAGCGCCTGTTCGAGTTCGTAGTCCTCGGTGATCGGATACGTACGGACTGTTTTGCGCAGTGCATCAGCATCAGCCGGGGTGTACGCGCGCAACGCATGCTGCACGCGGTTGCCGAGCTGGGCGAGCACGTCGTCGGGGACGTCGGACGGGCGCTGAGTCACGAAGAACACGCCGATTGCCTTGGACCGGACCAGGCGCACCGTCTGGCTGACCGCGTCCAGAAAGGCCGGCGACGCGTCGTGAAACAGCAGGTGCGCCTCGTCGAAGAAGAAGACCAGCTTGGGCTTGTCGAGGTCGCCGACCTCGGGCAACTCCTCGTACAGGTCGGCCAGCAGCCACATCAGGAAGGTGGAGAACAGCGCCGGCCGGTTCTGCAGATCGGCGAGTTCGAGCAGGTTGATGATGCCGCGACCGGGGCAGTCCCCGTCGGAGACCCGGAGCAGGTCGGCGGTGTCCAGCTCGGGCTCACCGAAGAAGTCCTCGGCGCCCTGCGCGGCCAGCTCGGAGATCTCCCGCAGGATCACCCCTGCGGTGCTCTTCGCGACCCCACCGAGTTGCTTGAGCTCCTTGCTGCCCTCGTCGGAGGTCAGGTATCCGATCACCGCCCGCAGATCGGCGAGGTCGAGCAGGGCCAGTCCGTTCTTGTCCGCCCAGTGAAAGATGAGCGACAGCGCAGACTCCTGAGTGTCGTTGAGTCCCAGCACCTTCGACAGCAGAATCGACCCAAAGGAAGTCACCGTCGCACGCAGCGGTGTACCCGTACCCACGCCGCCGAGGGCGAAGAACTGGGTGGGGTACGCGGTCGGCATCCACGTGCTGTCTCCGGTGTCGCTGATCCGCTGGGCGATCTTGTCGTTGGACTCCCCCGCCACGACGAGCCCGGACAGGTCACCCTTGATGTCTGGAGCAAACACCGCAACGCCTGCCGCGGAGAGCTGTTCGGCCATCAATTGGAGCGTTTTGGTCTTGCCGGTCCCGGTGGCCCCGGCGATCAGGCCGTGCCGGTTCAGCATCGCCAGCGGGATCCGTACCCGCGCCTGCGGATCAACTGTGCCGTCGTGCACGACTGCGCCCAACTGCAGCGCCGCCCCGTTGGAGTCGTAGCCGTGCGCGATCCGCTGAGTGGTTGCTGACATGGGACCGAAATCTAGCCCGCTGCGGTCCAAGTAGGGTGCCAGCGTGATGAACAAGGTCGTTCCCGGGGCACTGGTGTGGGTCGACTGCGAGATGACGGGTCTGGACCTGACCAAGGACGTCATGATCGAGATTGCCGCACTGGTCACCGACGGCGACCTCAACGTCCTGGGGGACGGCGTGGACCTGGTCATTTCCGCGCCGGATGAACTTCTCGACGGCATGCTGCCGGTGGTGGCCGAGATGCATGCCAGCTCCGGGCTCACCGACGAGGTACGCGCCTCCAGCGTGACGATCGAACAGGCGCAGGCTCAGGTGCTGGACTACATCCGGGCTTTCGCTCCGCAGCCGCGGATGGCGCCGCTGTGTGGTAACTCGATCGGCACCGACCGTGGCTTCATCACCCGCGACATGCCTGAGCTCGACGAGTTTCTGCACTACCGGATGATCGACGTCTCCTCGATCAAAGAACTCGCCCGCCGGTGGTATCCGCGGGTCTATTTCGGTCAGCCTGCGAAGGGATTAGCACATCGGGCGCTGGCCGACATCCGCGAGTCGATCCGCGAGCTGGCCTACTACCGACAGACTCTCTTCGTTGCGCCACCGGGCCCCTCGACCCAGCAGGTGCAGCAGATCGCCGCCGCACTGAGCTGAGCTGACTGCGATGCTGAGCTGACCCTCGCGAACGGACGGACCCTCTCGGGTATCGTCTGCACGTGCTCCTCCGGCCTACCGGAGAGCCATGGTGGGTGTAGCTCAGCTGGTAGAGCACCTGGTTGTGGTCCAGGGGGCCGCGGGTTCAAGTCCCGTCACTCACCCCACTGCTTCATCCGTGCCTGGACGGGGTGGCGCCGCTAGTTCAGGGCGCTGCCCTGCAGCCAGGTTTCCCACGGGATGGCCCAGTCGTAGATGTCGCCGTCAACCGGGCCCAGCGAGGGGCCGCCGTTGACGACCTCGACCACATCGCCGATCTGGGAGAAGTCGAAGAACCAGGCCGCTCGGCCAGGTTCCAGGTTGATGCAGCCATGCGAGACGTTGCTGTTTCCCTGTTGGGCCACCGACCAGGGGGCCGCGTGGACGAACTCGCCGTTGTTCGAGATCCGGGTCGCGTACTCGACGGCCGTCTGATAGCCACCGGCGTCCAGGGCCAGTCCGTACGTCGTGGAGTCCATGACCATGGCTCGTTCCTTGTCGATCACCACATGCGCGCCGCTGCGGGTCGGATTCTCCGGACTGCCCATGCTGACCGGATAGGTCTGCACGAGGCCGCCATCTGCATAGACCTGCATGGTGTGCGTGGCGGCATCGGCGACCGAGACGTGCGAGGCGCCGATTGTGAAGGCGATGCTCCGGTCGAGTTGGCCCCAGGCGCCGTTGCCGAGATTGACGCCGTACATGTTCGCGTCCAGGCGCACCTCGGTGTTTGCCGGCCAGTAGACCTGAGGGCGCCAGTGAACCTCAGTGTCGGAGAACCAGTTCCAACCGCCGACCACTTCGGCCGATGTGGTGACGATGAGATTGCGCTCGGCGGCGGCCCGATCGGTGACCGGCTGGTCGAAGAAGACCCGGATCGGCATGCCGACGCCGACCGTTGTGCCGTCCAGCGGGCCGATCGAGGGAAAGACCTGCACGGTCGGCGTCGCGGTGTCGAAGGCCGAGGTCGAAGTCACCTGTTCGCCGTCCTCGCCGGTCGCCTGTGCCGTGATCGTGTAGCTCTCGCCGTAGAGAAGTGGCTCGGTCGGCTGCCACAACGACGTCGCCGCTCCCGCTTCGGTCGAGGCCATCGCTCCATCGACTGGCGTGCCGGCGGAGTCCTCGACCGCGACGTCGTCGAGTTCGCCGTAGGTCAGCGCCACGAGGATCGCGGTGTCCGGCGAGATGTCGGCCTGACCGTCCTCAGGTAGAACCAGCAGATGCGCGGGTCGGGGAGGGTCGCTGGTCTGACTCTCCGACTGGTTCCCGAATCCGCCTTCACCGGTGCAGGCGGCCAGCGCCATGACCAGGCCGAACAGCACGACTCGGCCCAGACCTCTGAGCTTGGGTCTCTCCGATCTCACTCTGTGATCCACTCCTCTGCCGACCACGGACGAATCGCAGCCGACCTCCACGATATCCCGCAGATCTGACTCGGCCGAGTGGCCGCGCCGAATGAGGCTGGTGTGGCGCTGATATCGTTCTGCATCGCGGCGTGCCCGGTCGCACACGCACGCGCCGCTAGCTCAACTGGCAGAGCAGCTGACTCTTAATCAGCGGGTTCGGGGTTCGAGTCCCCGGCGGC
>JACCQS010000242.1 GCA_013814015.1 Geodermatophilaceae bacterium
AGGCCGAACGCGGTGCGCCACAGCACGACATACGTCCCGATGATCAACAATACGGCGATGAGGGTGAGCACCGAGACGTTGTTGGTCAGGGCACGCAGGAACGCGGCCACATCGGAGACGAAGAACCACTGTTTGTCGGCGATCGTGCCCAGACCGTCGGCCACTCCCGGAATGGTCACGGCCGGCAGGTCGGGTACGGATGGGGACTGGGTGGACCCGCCACCGGGTACGCCCTCGAAGGCCACCGCCGCGAGGTACTGGGTGGCGCCCAGCCCGAGTATGTTGATCGCCACCCCGGAGACGATGTGGTCAACACCGAAGGTCACGGTGGCGATCGCGTGGATGAGGCCGCCGACGGCTCCGAGCAGGACCCCGGCGAGTACCCCGGCCCAAGCGCCCCATTGGTATCCGGCCCAACCCGCCCCGAACGTGCCGAGAATCAGCATCCCCTCCAGGCCGATGTTGACCACCCCCGCCCGTTCTGCCCAGAGCCCGCCGAGTCCGGCCATCGCGATCGGTACGGCCAAGCCGATCGTGGCGCTCAGGGTTCCCGCGGAGTCGATGTCGTTGGCGCCGGTGATCAGCCGCACCAGCGACAGCAGGAAGAGCAACCCGGCGATGCCGAGCAGCACTCTGGGCAGCATCCGGCGTCGCCGCTTGGGCTTGGCCGGCTCGCGCTCGGTGCCTACCCGAACATCGGAGACGGTCATGCCGAGGTCCTTTCCGGCGTGCGCGGTTGTCGTCCGCCGGGATCGCCCGAGGCGGGAATCGTCTTGCCGGCTGCCAACGCCTTGGCGACCCGTTGCTGCTCGTCTCGCACCCGGTAGCGCCGTACCAACTCGTAGGAGATGACGACCGCCAGGACGATGACGCCCTGCATGATCGTGATGATCTCCGGCGACACATCGGCGATGATCTGCAGCGGGTTGGCCGCAACCTCGAGGTAGGCGAACAGCAGCGCTCCGAAGGCCACGCCGATCGGATGGTTGCGGCCCAGCAGTGCCACCGCGATCCCGGTGAAGCCGAGTCCGCCTGGGAAGGTGAGGCCGAAGGAGTAGGAGTCACCGAAGACCAGGGGCAGCCCGAGCAGTCCGGCCATCCCGCCGGAGAGCAGCATCGAGATGATGATCATTCGCTTGACGTCGATCCCGCTGGCCACCGCCGCCCCTTGAGAGCGTCCGGTGGCGCGCAACCGGAATCCGAACCGGGTCCGGTTGAGCACGACCCAGTACGCAATACCGGCCAGGACTGCCAGGACAATGAGGCTGTTCACCGGCTCGGTGGATCCTGGGATCAGATCGATTCCCGGCGCCCGGGAACTCTCGGCGATGACCGGCGTGGTGATGTCGTTACCCCGCGCCTCTCCGAACTGTCGCAGCAAAAAGGCGACCAGGCCGGTGGCGATCGCGTTCAGCATGATCGTGGAGATGACCTCGTTGACCCCGCGCTTGACCTTGAGGTAGCCGGCGATGCCCGCCCACAGTCCACCGGTGATCCCGGCCACGATGACGGCCAGCACGATCGACAGCGGAAACGGAAGGCTGAGATTGCCGGCGACCATTGCGGCGGCGAAGGCAGCCACTCGGTACTGCCCGTCCACCCCGATGTTGAACAGGTTCATCCGGAACCCGATCGCCACCGCCAGCGCCGACAGGTAGTAGATGGTGCCCAGGTTGAGGATCTGAGCGATGCTGCGTGGTCGCAGACCGACGTCGAGCACCGTCTGCCAGGTCAGCCCGAACGGGTCGCCGGTCGCCACCAGGATCAGGCTGGTGACCACGATCGAGAAGGTGATCGCCAGGACGGGTGCGGCCAGGCTGATCAGCCCCGCGCGGACACGCCCGTTCACCTGGCAGTCTCCGATCCGGCAGGCGGCTGATCCGTGCTGCCCGCGCTCGCGCCGGTCATCGCCGAACCGAGTTGTTGGGGGGTGACCTCCGACGGGTCGAACTCGCCGATCAGCCGGCCCCGGAGGATGACCATCAGCCGATCGGACAGGCCGATCAGTTCATCGAGATCGGCGCTGATCAGCAGAGTGGCCAAGCCGCGTCGACGGGCCTTTCGGATGTGGTCCCAGATCGCGGCCTGAGCACCGACGTCGACTCCGCGGGTGGGATGCGAGGCGATCAGCAGCACCGGGTTTCCGCTCATCTCCCGGCCGACGATCAGCTTCTGCTGGTTCCCACCGGACAGTGCCGAGGCGAGTACGTCGATGCCCGGGGTACGGACGTCGTACTCCTCGACGATCCGGGTGGTGTCCTTGCGGGCTCCCTGGCGGTCGATCCAGGGGCCCTTCATGCTGGGCGGGCCGCTGTCGTGTCCCAGGATTCGGTTTTCCCACAGGGGCGCTTCGAGCAACAGTCCGTGCCGGTGTCGATCCTCGGGTATGTAGCCGATTCCGGCCTCGCGGCGACGGGCGGTGGACCAGCCGGTCACGTCGATGTCGCCGAGGGCGATCCCGCCGCCGGATGGCGTACGTATTCCCATGATCGTCTCGACCAGCTCGGCCTGTCCGTTGCCTTCGACGCCGGCCAGACCCAGTACCTCGCCTTCGTGGATGTCGAAGCTGATGTCCGAGAGCAGGCGCCGTTGCCCGGAGCCGGCCAGGTTCACATCGCGTACGGACAACCGGATGGTCTCGGTGACCGTCGAGTCACGAGTCTCCGCAGTAGGCAGTTCGCTGCCGACCATGAGTTCGGCCAGCTCACGGGCCGAGGTCTGCTTGGGGTCGACGGTGGCCACGGTGCTGCCCCGGCGGATCACGGTGATCTCGTCGGCGACCGAGAGGACCTCGTCGAGCTTGTGCGAGATGAAGATGACCGTGAGCCCCTCGCTCTTGAGCTCGCGCAGGTTGTCGAAGAGTTCGTCGACCTCCTGGGGCACCAGGACGGCAGTGGGCTCGTCGAGGATCAGGATGCGGGCACCCCGGTAGAGGACCTTGGCGATCTCGACCCGTTGGCGGTCGCCGACACCGAGCTCCTCGACCAGGATGTCGGGATCCAGGTCGAGTCCGTAGGAGGCCGACAGCTCGCGGATCCGTTTACGG
>JACCQS010000243.1 GCA_013814015.1 Geodermatophilaceae bacterium
CAACGGCCAACTAGCCCAAGGCCTTCGAATCGTGCTGGTCAACACCTCCAGCGGCCTCAAGAGTCTGGAAGCCATCCAAGCGGCCTACCCCGAACGCGACTCACCACCAAGCGATGCGCGACAACTCGACGGTCTCCTTGCCCAAAGCCGTGCCCAGCGGTAGAGGCCGAGGCCGAAGTCAACAACTGGGTCAATCGTGTTCAGGGTGTCCGCCGACGAGGTGGTCGGCGTGGGCCATGACCTCGCGAATCAGGCTTCGGACGTGTCCGCCCCGCAGGCGGTAGACCATCCTGCGTCCGGTCTTCTGCGCCGCGATCAGGCCGCCCACGCGAAGTCGCGCCAATTGCTGTGAGACGGCCGGGCGGGCGGCTCCCGCTCGGCCGGTCAACGTAGTGACATCGGCCTCACCCTCGGCCAGCAGACACAGCAAGCGCAGACGGAGCGGCTCAGCGACCAGCCGCATCAGACTCGCCGCTGCTGCCAGTTGACCGTCGGTGAAGTCAGCATCGACATGATCGAGCGCAGTCGGGTTCACGAGTGCGCACCCATGCACGTATTGTGTCGGATATGACGACGAGGCCCGAGCAGCATCCACCTGACCGGCGGGAGACAAGCCGCGTGAATGCACACAATGCCGACGGTACTCACGAGCAGCCAGCCCACGACCACGAACACGGGCATGAACATGCTGGTGGAATCGGGGGCTGGATCGCCTCGATCATTCGCCCGCACAGCCATGACGCGGCTGATTCGGTGGACTCCGCATTGGAAGCCAGTGCCGACGGGATACGAGCGGTGAAGATCAGCCTGGTCGCTCTCGGTATCACCGCGGTCGCCCAATTGGTCGTCGTGCTCTTCACCGGATCAACAGCGCTGCTGGCCGACACGATCCACAATTTCTCCGACGCTCTGACGGCTGTGCCATTGTGGATCGCGTTTGTGGTCGGGCGGCGAACAGCGACCAGGCGCTATACCTACGGCTTCGGTCGCGCCGAGGATCTGGCTGGTGTCTTCATCGTCGCGATGATCGCGCTATCGGCTGTGTTGGCGGGGTACGAGTCGATCCGGCGGTTGATCGACCCGCAGCCGATCACCAATGCCGGACTCGTCCTGGCTGCCGGGTTGATCGGATTCGCCGGAAACGAACTCGTAGCCGTCTACCGAATCCGGGTGGGGCGCAGGATCGGCTCCGCCGCCCTGGTCGCCGATGGGATTCATGCCCGTACCGACGGCTTCACCTCCCTTGCCGTAGTCGCTGCGGCACTTGGCGTCATCGCGGGCTTTCCGCTGGCCGACCCGATCGTCGGGCTGCTCATCACCGTGGCGATCTTGTTCGTTCTCAAGGGCGCAGCGACCGACATCTACCGACGCCTGATGGATGCCGTCGAACCCGCACTCGTCGACGCTGCGGAGACTGCACTGCTCGCCGTTCCCGGCGTACGTGCGGTCGAGGAGCTTCGGTTGCGCTGGACCGGCCATCGACTGCGCGCCGAGGCCGGGCTGTTGGTGGACGGGCATCTGGACCTGGTCGCGGCGCACGTTATTGCGGTCCGAGCCGAGCACGACCTCCTCCATGCCGTGCCGCGGCTGATCGGGGCAGTCGTCCACATCAGCCCGGTCGACGACAGCGGCCAGGATCATCACGATCTGCTGGCCCACCACCAACGGCGATAGACGCTACGCGCGGAACGCCGTAGCCGCAGTCCGGGATTGTCAGTCTTGCTTCTCATCACTTGGGCACCCCGCGGCTGCGTCGTTGGGTCGGGTGGTCCCCGAGCCCAGCAAATCCGGTACGACGGCAGCCACTTGCTCGGCAAGTGCGTCATACGCGGCGCCGCGGGAACGCTCGAAGCGGCTAAAAGCCAGCCACCAGGGTCTGCCCGAACTCGGCCACGGAGAAGGCGGCGAGGTTGTGTGCGGTATGGAGGGTCTCGGCCGCGGTGACGGTGGCCAGGGCGATCAGCAGCATCGGCGGGAGGCGACGTTCGGGCAACGGGGCGGCGTGCAGGGCGGCGACCCGGCGGGCCACCCCAAAGCGGCTGTAACCCAGGGCCGCATCCGGGGGTATGCCGCGGTGAGTCCCGGCCGGGGACGCGCCGGCGATGGCGGCAGTGGCCAGGGCGTAGGCGGCGACACGGCGATCTCCGATGGTGGTGGCTGCGTGTTCGTCGGCGGCGCGTTCAACGAGGTATCCGACAGCGGAGCGGGCCGGGATGAGTAGTGGGTTGAGGGCGGCGGCGAACTCCACGATGGCGCGTTGGCGGTGGTGGCGGCAGATGAGGTGCGCACGTTCGTGGGCGAGCAGCGCCCGGCGCTCCGCGGCGTCGAGGGCGCGCAGCATGCCTACGGTGACCAGGATCCGGCCGCCAGTGGATTCAACGCGCCCGAAGCGGGCGGGCACGGCGAATGCGTGCGGGTGCGCGATCGGCGCGACGACGAGCTCTTCCCGGCCCACGCCACACGTCTCGCACAAGGCGTGCAACTCGCGGGTTACCCTGCGGCGTCGGCGCAGCACGGCGACTACCCGGACAGTTCCGGCACCAAGCCCGCTCACGAGGGCCGCTGCGAGGACCGCCGGGATCGAGTCGATGAACCACCCACCGTGGGCCGCCACCCGCGCGCTGAGCAAGGGTGTTACCAGCCCCAACGTGACCGCGAGAAACATCAGCGCCCAGGCCGTGGAGGCGGCCGCGGCGGCCGCGGATGCTGCGACCAGCGCGACCGCAGCCCGCGCCGGGCTCAGCCGCGCCGCCAGCACCGGGCTGATCCCGGCCAGCAGCAGCGATACCAGCAACGGCACGTGCACGCTCGTGATCATCGGCTGCGCCGGCGACGGAGCAGCCGGCGCAGCGCCGTCTCGTCAGCGTGGCTGAGAGAGGTGACGAAGCGCTGCAGCACCGCGTCGTGATCGGGTCCGTGCTCCAGCAGCGCGTGCATCTGATCGGCAGCCCGGTCCGCATGGCGAACAGTCGGACTGTAGGCGTGTCCCCGCCCGGACGGCGCCCTGCTCACCAGACCCTTGTCGTATAACCGCACCAGGATCGTCTGCACGGTGTTGTAGGCGAGCTCAGCGCCGAGGGCGTCCCGCACGGCCGTCGGGGTCAGCGGCTGATCGGAGGCCCACAGCGTGGCCATGATCTCGCTCTCCAATTCGCCGGACGACCGTCTACTTCCCGGCATTCCGGTCTCCCTTCACCTGCCCTGCGACGGGGAGATCCTACAGCGTGCAGGAGCACATCCCCCGGGTCGGCCCGCGCACCTTGCGTTCACCTACATTCTGTAGGAGTAAGGTGTCCGGCATGACGACGGCCAGATGCACGCCCCACACAGGAGGACACGGCAATGACTGACCTGCGGCCTAGCCCAACGCCGAGCACCACCACACCGGCGACGGCACCGACCGAGGATCGACCACCGAGAACCCCGCGCTGGGTGTGGTTGTTTGGCATCGTCGTCGGTCTGTTCCTGCTGGCTGTCGGTGCGTTTTTCGTCGTGAGCGGGGACCACGGCGCCGAGGCTGGTGGCGGGGTCCACGGCGCTGGGAACGACCCAAGCTCGGTTGAACGCGCGACGGCACCGGATGTCCTGAGCCCAGCATGGCTGCGGGTCGCCACGGCCAGGCCGACGCTCTGGCCGATCACCGTTCCTGTGGCGCCCGGTGCGGCGGGGACGCTGTGTTTCGGTGTCTCGTGCCCGGACGGCGAACCGCTCACGGAGTTCACCGATACCGAAGCTCCGGCCGCGAGAACCTCCCGGCTGTTCCTCGATTTCCAGGTGGGCGGACAAGTCCGTACGGCGGACGTCACTCTTGAGGCCAGCGCGCCGGACCGCGCGGGCCAGGACGCCCGCAGTGCCGACCGGGAACCGACGAGGTGTGGCCGCTGATGATCATGCCGACCCGCCTTCGCAAGATCGCGCTCACCGTGCATGTCACGTCCTCGGTCGGATGGCTCGGCGCCGTCGTGGCATTCCTTGCTCTCGACATCACCGCCCAGGTCAGTAACGATGTCGAGACGGTGCGGGCGGCCTATCTGGCGATGGGCACGATCATCTGGTACGTCCTCATCCCGTTCGCCATTGCTGCGCTGCTCACCGGGATTGTCCAGTCGCTGGGGACCGTGTGGGGATTCTTCCGGCACTACTGGGTCGTATTCAAACTCGTGCTCACCGTCGTTGCCACTCTCTTGTTGGTGCAGTACAGCCCCACCGTGGGCGACACAGCCGACGTAGCAGCGTCTATTGCCGATCCTCGCGGGCTGCCGAGCTTCTTCCTGCACTCCGTTGGCGCCCTGGTGGTGTTGCTCGTGCTCACGATTCTGGCTGTGTTCAAGCCTCGGGGCACAACCCGGTACGGCTGGCGGAAGCAGCGCGAGCAGCAGCGTAGACAGGATAGGCGGCGCAAAATCACCGTGCCGCAGATGCAGCAGGGTTGAGTTCAACTCACCCAGAAATGTTCCGAAGTGAATGCAGATCGAAGCTCGATTTCGGCGCTCAGCCGGCGATTCGCCTGGCGCTGTTGTAGGACGCGCCCCGCACGTCGAGCTTTCCCCGCGTCGAGGCGGATCCTCCTGCTCGCCGCCACTCTGCCGCGCGCCGACCGCTCAGAACGGTGTTCCGACGCAACCAACTCTGTACCCCGCCGGTATTCCAGCGATGAGAATCCTGTCAGTTGACACTATACCCCACCGGGGTATGGTGTGCTCATGACAACCGCTGGCTCAAACACCGTGGTCCTCGACGTTCGTGGTTTGCAGTGGGCCTCGCAACAGGCAGCAGCCTCAGCTGTGCTGGGTCGACGTGCAGGGGTAGTCGATGTCGCGGTGAACCCGGTCGCGCAGAGTGCGACGGTTGTCTACGACCCGAGTGTGACCTCGGTCGCCGAGTTGCGCGCCTGGGTCAGGGAGTGCGGGTACCACTGCGCGGGCCAGTTGGTGCCCAATCATGTGTGCGACCCGGGCGAGGAGCCGGTACAGGGCGCAAAATCCGGCTATCGCGACGGGCCGGTCGGGGATCATGCGACCGCGCCAACCAGCACCGACCATGAGGCTCACCCGGCGGAGGGCGGGCCTGTCCGCTCGCCGCAAGAGGTGATGGGCCACGGTGGACATGACGGCATGTCGATGGCCGGGATGGCCCGGGACATGCGCAACCGATTCCTGGTGGCCGCGCTGTTTTCGGTTCCGATCCTGGTGTGGTCGCCGATCGGGCACGACGTCTTCGGCCTGAACGTCGCCGTTCCCTTTGGGCTGCGCGAGGACATCTGGGCGCTGCTGCTGAGCCTTCCCGTCATCCTGTACGCGGACACCATCTTCTTCAGCGGTGCGGTACGCGCGTTGCGGGCGCGCACCCTGGACATGATGGTCTTGGTCGCGGTCGCGGTGGGGTCCGGGTGGCTGTACTCCCTGGTCGTCACCTTGACCGGCGGCGGCGAGGTCTTCTACGAGGCCGTAGTCGTGCTCTCGGCGTTTGTGCTGTTGGGGCACTGGTTCGAGATGCGCGCACGCGGCGGGGCGAACGACGCGATCCGGGCCCTGCTGGACCTGGCGCCGCCCAAAGCGGTGGTGCTGCGCGACGGTCAGGAGTTCGAGGTCGCCACCTCGGAGATCGCTGTCGGCGATCTCATGTTGGTCCGCCCCGGATCCAAGATCGCGGTGGACGGCGTCGTCGAGGTCGGGGACAGCGAGGTCGACGAATCCACGGTCACCGGCGAGAGCATGCCGGTGCCCAAAGCGACCGGTTCCAGCGTGGTCGGGGCCACGATCAACATCAACGGCGCGTTGCGAGTTCGCGCCACAAAGGTCGGCGCGGATACTGCACTGGCCCAGATCGTCAAGCTGGTCCAAGAGGCGCAGAACTCCAAGGCCCCCGGCCAGAGGCTCGCCGACCGGGCCGCATTCTGGCTGGTCCTCGTGGCTCTCCTGGGTGGCGGGCTCACCCTCGCGGTCTGGCTGCTGACCGGCAGCACGTTCGCCACCGCCATGCTGTTTGCGATCACAGTGGTGGTTGTCACCTGCCCCGACGCCCTCGGCCTGGCGACACCCACGGCGATCATGGTCGGCACCGGTCTGGGCGCCAAGCGCGGGATTCTGTTCAAGAACGCCATGGCCCTGGAGACCTCGGCCCGGATTCAGGTCGTGGTGATGGACAAGACCGGCACCCTGACCAAGGGCGAGCCGGAGGTCACCGACATCATGACCGAGGGCTTCGACGAGGCCGAGATGCTGCGGCTGGCCGCGGCGGTGGAGCGGGAGTCAGAGCACCCGGTGGCCGCGGCGATCGTCGCGCATTTCGACCGGTCCGGGGCTCCGTCGGAGCCAGCCAGCGGCTTCGAGAATGTCCCTGGTCACGGTGCGATCGCACGAGTGGACGGACACCGCGTGGCCGTCGGCAACCTGCGGCTGATGCAACGTGAGGGAGTCGACCTCGGTTCCCTCGCGACCCGCCGAGACGAGCTGGCGGCCGGCGGGCGCACCGTTGTGCTCGTCGCGATCGACGGGCAGGGCGCGGGGCTGTTCGGGGTCGCCGACGCCATCCGCGACACCTCACCCGCCGCGGTGACTGCACTTCGCGACGCGGGAGTCGAGGTCGTCATGCTCACCGGCGACAACCGGGCCACCGCGGAGCGCATCGCCGAACTGCTCGGAATCAGCACCGTCATCGCAGAGGTGCTCCCCGGCGACAAAGCGGCGAAGATCGCCGAACTGCAACGGGACGGCCGCAAAGTTGCCATGGTCGGTGACGGCGTCAATGACGCGCCCGCCCTGGCCCAGGCCGACCTTGGCATCGCTATCGGAGCGGGAACCGACGTGGCCATCGAGACCGCCGATGTTGTCCTGATGCGCTCTGACCCGCTCGACGTTGCAGCAGCCATGCGGATCGGTCGCGGCACCCTGCGCAAGATGCGGCAGAACCTCGGCTGGGCCGTTGGCTACAACGCGATCGCGCTGCCGATCGCGGCCGGAGTCTTCGAACCGGCCTTCGGTTTCATCCTTCGCCCGGAGATCGCCGCGCTGTCGATGTCAGGATCGAGCGTCATCGTCGCCGTGAACGCGCTCATGCTCAAGCGCCTGCGCCTGCCGGAAGCCACAGCGGATCAGGACGTTGACCGCGGGCAAGTCCCAGTGCCAGCTACCGGCATCACGCGATAGCTGACTTCACAGCCCCTGCGACCAACTGGCGACACCAGACTGGATCGGTGAGGGGCAGGCCATGCCCGGCGGT
>JACCQS010000258.1 GCA_013814015.1 Geodermatophilaceae bacterium
TCGGCCATCGCTGCGTGGCCGTCGTTCGGGATCGCCCGGGTCATCCGCGAGTACCCGACGTGGCTGCGGGCCCAGTACCGCTGCCGGGCTTGCTCGCCGCTGCAGAATTCGGTGATCGTCATCGGCGTACGGCGAGGAGAGCCCGCGCCGCGGTAGTCCGGAATGCCGGAGTCGGTGCTCATTCCCGCTCCGCTCAGCGCGACAGCCGTGCCGGAGCCGAGCAGCGCAGCTATCTCCTCTGCAGCCGCAATAGCCCTCACCGGTCCAGGTTATGTGGAGAGGCCGATTCGAACGACAGTGCGCCTTTTCGGCCCGATCGCTGATCGTGAGCGGTCCAGGTGCACCTGCATTGCACTCCCGGCGCTCATGATCATGACCAATGGCCGACTGTCGCCTTTTTTCCAAGACTCCGTGAACGTGACCACCGAGGATCGGGGTATGGAGAACGATCCGCACACCCAACAAGCCCCCGCGGACGCGATGCGCACCAGCAGCCAGCTTGCCGCGACCGTTATCGCGGGCACGACACCGAGTCAGCACGGCGGGCCGACGCCGTGTACGGACTTCTCGGTCGCCGACGTGATCAACCACCTGGCCTTCGGCTTCGAGATGGCCCGGCGTTCGGGGCTTCGCGAGGACTGGGACCCGAAGTGGCAGCCAGACAGCACCGCGCCGACTCTGGAAGGAGTTCCGGCCGCCGAGTGGGCCTCGGTCTGCGGTCGGGAGGCACCTCGTGCGGCGCAGGCATGGTCGGACCCGGCTGCCTGGGAAGGTGAGTCGGCCATGGGGTCGTCGGCCATGCCGGCGGCGATGGTCGGGTCGATGATGACCGCCGAGTTCGTCGTACACGGCTGGGACCTCGCCACTGCGACCGGTCAGCCGTACGACCCGGCTGAGGAGGTCGTGCAGGCCTGGACCCCCGGAGCAGCTAGCTAGCGGCGACTCGCCTGTTGATCATCGGAATGCAGGGGGTTTCCGCGGGTTTTCGGCCCAGAAACCCGCCTCTTTCCGATGATCAACTTGGGAGGGCGTCAGAAGCCGCCGAAATCGCCGCCACCGAAGTCTCCCCCGCCGCCACCGCCGAAGTCGCCGCCTCCCCAGCCGCCACCACCGAAGTCACTCCCGCCGCCATAGTCGCCACCGCCGCCGTAGTCGCCACCACTCATGTCGCCACCGCCGGCATCTCCGGCATCCCCGCCGCCGGCATCGCCACCCTCACCGCCGCCTTCGCCTGCGCCGTCACCGGATTCGCCGCCCTCGCCGGACCCCTCGGATCCGCCGTTTTCAAAGGACTCCGTCGAGGGGACGCCGGCCATTCCGCCGAACATCGCACTGAACAGGAACACCGAGCCCAGGCCCCAGGCGCCGCCGATCAGCGCCGGGCGCCACCACGGCTCGCTGTACCAGCCTTGAGGCACCGGGCGGCCGGCCACCCGACCGCCGGGGTAGTAGTGCTGGTTGCGCTCGCTTGGTTTGGGTGAGGCGCCGTAGGTGTGGCCCTCGACGTCGACCTCGCGATCCTCAGTAACCGCTCCGGCCGACTTCTGACCGTTCAGGTCGGGTAGCGGCGGCCCGGGGTCGAGGTCCATCGCCGTACGGGCAGCTCGTACGTAGTAAAGGCCCTCGACCGCGGTCTGGGTGACCAGCCGGCTCTGGGCGACGGTGCGCGCCTGGTCCAGTTGGGAGCCGGCCGCGATGTAGCGCTCCGATGCGTCGGCCAGCGCCTGTTGGGCCGGGCCGTCGATGGCGGAGAGATTGGACAGTTGCCCGCCGAGCAGCTCGTACCAGCGCCGAGCTTCGGCCTTGGCGTCCTCGAGCGAGGTAGCAGCGACTTCGGTCTGCTTGCGCTTCTGGCTGGACGTGTACAGCCAGAAGCCCGCCGCAACGATCAGCAGGATCAGGATGATCTCCACGGTGGTGATGCCTCCTCGAGTCCGGACGGCCGATCCGGGCTGATGGGCCGCCTGGCCCTGTCTGTCTGTCTGTCTGTCTGTCTCAACGTCGTCGGTTGACCGGGCGTTCCGCTCTTGGCAGGGGAAGATTGCCGGAGGTTGTGTAGCGAACCGGCTCAAAGGGGTCCGAAGATCGCGGCTCAGTCAGCCGTACGAGCAGAGCCGCGTCTCGATCTCGGTCATCGCTCGAGGTACATCGACGGTTTCGGCCACGTGTACGGGTACGGGTGCGGCGCCGACGGGCTGGTTGTCCGACGGCAAACCTGACCCGGGTCCGCCGCGCCGATCCACCAGAGTCGAACCGCGCCCCGGTCCGTGTCCACAGTCGACAGACACTGTCCTGGCCACGGTCCCGAGGACGCCCGGAGTGATCGCTTCGAGGACCGCCAGTGCGTCATGGATGACAACGCCGGTCCCGCCCTGAAGCCGCAGGTAGAAGTCGAGGTAGTGCGCCAGCATCGCCGCGGCAGCCGAGCCCACGCGGCCACTGGCCCCGATCCGAGCCACGGCCGCCGCATCCATGGCGGTTGGCCGGGTCACGTCCAAGCCGACCACCGTGATCGGCAGGCCGGAGGTGAGCACGCGCTGTGCAGCTTCCGGGTCTGACCAGACATTGAACTCCGCGGTCGGCGTGACATTGCCGGAGCCGTACGCACCCCCCATCACCACGAGTCGCTCGATCCGGGCGGCGGCCGCAGGGTCCGTGGCGACCAGCAGCGCAAGATTGGTCAACGGCCCGACCGCGCAGACAGTGACCGGCTCGGACGAGCCGTGCAGCAGGTCGGCGAGCAACCGTACGGCGGGTGTCCCTTCGGCCAGCCGCTGAGCGGAAGGGAGTTCCACGCCGCCGAGCCCGTTGGCGCCGTGGACGTGCGCGGCGCGATGGGGCTGTGGATGGACCAGCGGACGGTCCGCGCCAGTCGCGACCGGAATGTGGTCAGCACCAGCCAGGGCGAGGATGCGCAATGCGTTCTCAGTCGTCTGCGATACGGAGACATTGCCGAACACCGTTGTCACAGCACGGAGTTCGACTTCCGGACTGGCCGCGGCCACCAGCAGAGCGATCGCGTCGTCGACTCCCGGGTCGGTGTCTATCACTAGCGGTCTCAACCCCACGACGCCACTTCCTGCCGGGTTGGCAGCGAGCTCTGGGCCCCGTGGCGGCTCGCGGTGATCGCGCCGACGAGGCACGCACGATGAAGCGCCTGGGCTGGCCCTCGTTCCTCCAGAAGGCCGAGGACCAGAGCGGCAACGAAGGCATCACCGGCAGCGGTCCCGTCCACCGCGACGACTCTAGGAGCCTCGGTGTACGCGATCTGCTTCCCTCCTTGGCGCAGTTCCGCACCGGCCGCGCCGTGGGTCACGGCGACGAGGCGCGCGCCGTCGAGACCGGATATCGCGGCATACTCGTGCCGGTTCACGACGATCAGGTCCGCCCGGGTCAGGACTGAGTGCGGTACCGGTCCCGCGGGCGCCGGGTTGAGGCAGAAGAAGCCCGGGGCCGCGTCTGCCGCCGCAGTCACGGTCTCGATCGGGATCTCCAGCTGGCAGATGACCGCGTCGGAACTGGCCAGTTCGTCGGGCGCCAACGCAAGCGTCGCGTTCGCACCCGGTACGACCACGATGGTCGTCTCGCCGTCGCGGTCGACGGTGATCAGGGCGAGGCCGGTCGGCTCATCGGTGCGCCGCACGCCAGTGAGGTCAACCCCGCCGGCTTCGAGCAAGGCAAGGGACAGGTCGGCGTCGGCGTCTCGGCCTACCGCCGCGATCAGACGTACGGCGGCACCCAGTCGAGCCGCGGCCAACGCCTGATTGGCCCCCTTACCTCCCGGTACCCGGTCCAACCGGGCTCCGCCGATCGTCTCGCCGGTGCCGGGAAGGCGAGCCACCGTGGCGACCAGGTCGAGATTGATGCTGCCGACAACCGTCACTCGCACGTCCCCATCAGATCAGTCCGCTACGGATTTGCGCTGTGGGGGCGGCTGTCCGGGCCGGTTTGGTAGCCAACCGCCGCTTTCGGCCCGGTCAAAGTGGCGGTTGTGTAGCGAACCGGCGGAAATGGGGGCGGAGGTAGCGTGGCCGGCGTGTTCACTACCCGCCCGGAGTTGTCGGGCACCTTCGGCATGGTCGCCAGTACGCACTGGCTGGCCAGCGCCGCCGGGATGGCCGTCCTCGAAGAGGGTGGTACCGCCATCGATGCGGCAGTGGCTACAGGGTTCACCCTGCAGGTGGTCGAACCACACCTGAACGGTCCCGGCGGAGAAGTGCCGATCCTGTTTGCGCGTCGAGCCGGCACACCCACGGTCCTCTGTGGACAGGGAGTAGCTGCTGCCGCGGCGACGATCGAGCACTATCGCGATCAGGGCCTGGACCTCATACCGGGGACCGGACTGCTTGCGGCCACCGTCCCGGGTTCGGTCAGCGCCTGGCTGACCTTTCTGCGTGACCACGGGACCTTTCCGCTGGAGCGGGTCCTGCGTTTCGCCGTCGAGTACGCACGAAACGGCCATCCGCTGCATCCGCGGGTTGCGGCCACCATCGCCGCGAGCTCCGACACGTTCACCCAGCACTGGCCGACCTCGGCCGACCTCTGGCTCGACCCCGATGGCCATACCCCGCAAGCGAACACGGTGTGGCGCAACCCGACTCTTGCCTCGACCTACCAGCGCCTGCTGAATGCGGCCCGAGCAGCCGGCGGCTCCCGCGAGCAGCAGATCGACGGGGCACTCACCGCCTGGCACGAGGGTTTCGTCGCCGAAGCGATCGAGCGACACGTCCGGACCGCCGTGCTGGACGAGTCCGGCGACCGCCACGCCGGCGTCCTGACCGCCCACGACATCGCGACGTGGCGCCCGTCGTACGAGAGCCCGGTGTTCCTCGACTCGCACGGCCAGACGGTGTGCAAAGTCGGCCCGTGGAGTCAGGGGCCGGCGTTCTTGCAAGCCCTTGGCATTCTCGGGAACCTGGCCTCGACCGAGGCGCCGCATGCCAGCGCGGAGCAGATCCATGCCGTCACCGAGGCGGTCAAGCTCGCAATGGCCGACCGGGAGGCTTGGTACGGCGACGCGCGGCCGGTGCCGATCGACGTGCTGCTGTCCCAGACGTACGCCCGCGACCGCGCCGCCGTGGTCGAGAACACAGCCGCCATCGGGCTTCGACCGGGAAGCCCCGACGGGGCGCAACCGCGCCTGCCCGATCACGTCCTGAACCCGCCGACCAGCGACCGGCATGCCCCGGGAATGGCCGGCGTGGGCGAGCCGACGGTATCCCGAACGCCTGGGGACACATGCCATCTCGATGTGGTCGACCGGTACGGCACGATCGTATCCGCGACGCCGAGCGGTGGCTGGCTGCAGTCCTCGCCGACCATTCCGGAACTCGGTTTCCCCCTCGGTACCCGGGCGCAGATGTTCTGGCTCGAATCGGGCCTGCCCAGTTCGCTGCAGCCCGGCACCAGGCCACGCAGCACGCTCAGCCCCACCCTGGTGATGCGCGGCGACGAGCCCACGATGGGCTTCGGCACCCCGGGCGGCGACCAGCAGGAGCAGTGGCAACTCACCTTCTGGCTCGCGCACACCCTCGGCGGGATGAACCTCCAAGAGGCGATCGACGCGCCCGGCTGGCACACCACCGCGTTCCCGTCCTCGTTCGCGCCCCGAGAGATGACCGAGGCCGAGCTACTGGTCGAAGACCGGTTGGGCGACAGCGTGATTCAGGATCTGGAAAAGCGCGGGCATAGTGTCGTGCGGTCGGGGCCGTGGTCTCTGGGCCGGATGTCGGCAGTCAGCCGGGACCCGGAAACGGGCGTGCTGCGGGCTGCCGCCAATCCCCGTGGAATGCAGGGCTACGCCGCCGGCCGCTGAGCATCTCTTGACTTCGAGCGCGCTCCAACTCGTAGCGTCCCCGGATGACGTCAACCCCGTTCGGCCCGGACATCGACGAGGGTCGGTACGCACGGGGGCTTCATTCCCTGACAGCAGTTGACGGCGCTGCCGGTCAGCGCGTCCTGGACTCTCTCGCGGACATGGGCTAACTGGTCGGAGCGGGCTCGGGTGCATAGTGCCGGGCCGCCGCCGCGGTCGCCACCTGCAACGCCTGCGCTGCAGGTGGGAAGCCGCACCCGGTCAGCCAGTTGGCCAGCAGCCGGTGCCCGCCCACAGTCAACACCGACTCGGGATGGAACTGCACGCCTTCGATCGGCAGCCTCCGATGGCGTAGGGACATCACGATCCCGCCAGGCGTTGCGCCGGTCACCTCGAGGTCGTACGGCAAATCCTCCGCCGCAGCCGCGAGTGAGTGATAGCGAGTCGCGACAAATGGCGAGGGCAGCCCGGCCAGCACTCCCTGGCCGTCGTGTACGACTTCACTGGTACGTCCATGCAGCAACTCGGGAGCCCGAGTCACCTTGCCGCCGAAGGCAATTGCAATTGCCTGATGACCCAGACACACACCAAGCAGCGGCAGCTCGCGGCCGGCGGCGGCGCAGACCAACGGAATGCTCACGCCAGCCTGCTCCGGACGGCCAGGACCGGGCGAGATGAGGATCCCGTCCACACCCAGGCGGTCCAGATCCGCGACCGCGACCTCGTCGTTGCGCCGTACGACACACTCCGCACCGAGCTGAGCCAGATACTGCACCAGGTTGAAGACGAAGCTGTCGTAGTTGTCCAGGACCAGGATCCGCGCTGTTGCGCCGGGCACAGAGCCTCACTCACTCGACGGTGATGTCGTTGAAGGGCAACATCGGTTCCACCCAGGGAAACACGATAAACAGCAACAGCGCGCTGACCCCGGCAAGCAGCACCAACGAGCCCACCAGCTTGCCAGGCAGGCCCCCGGGCAGCACTCGCCAGATCCAGGTGTACACGGTCAGCCACCCGTCAAAGCTGGTGGCCCGTCGGGGTAGTCGGCTCTGGGCAGACCGGGACCGTTCAGAATTGCGTGAATGATCAGCCGCTGCTCGGCCGAGAACTTGGGATGGCAGGTGGTGAGCGTCAAATAGGCCGCGGTGGGCTCGCCGCTGCTGTCGTCGACGCCCGGAATCGGAAAGACCACGTCGACATCCTGAGGCGAGACGATCTCCAACCCAGGTATCCCGCTGGGATCGGCGTCGAAGTTCCCGGTGGTCGGATCTCCCAGAACGACGTAGGTGAACCACATGTCGGAGGTTTCGATGACCACCGCATCGCCGGGCTGCAACCGATCCAGGTCCAGGAACGGTGATCCCTTACCCACCCGGTGCCCGGCCAGCGAGAAGTTACCCAGCTCTCCAGGCATGGCCGAGTCGACGTAATGCCCGGGGCCCTGCTCGAGCTCGTCCGGATCGGTCCCTTCGATGACAACCTTGACGTAGTCGACTCCGAAGGCCGGAATCCGGATGAAGGCAAAGCCCTCGCCCAGTGGGATCGACGACAGCCCGCCGCCGGGCAGATCCGGACCGCTGACGGTGGGGTCGTCCCCCCAGTTCTGGCGCAGTTCTTGCGTCAGTTCCTCCTGCCGCTGGTTGGTGAACAGGTCGGTGACGAACAGCTCGTAGACCACGAACAGCAAGACGACCAGCCCGAAGGTGATCAACGTCTGACCCAGTCCTGCGACACCGGTTCGCACCAAGTCGGCGCGACTACGCGGCTTCTTGCCCGCGGCGCTGCCGTCTCGGAGCCCCTCGCCGCTCCGGCGGGCATCGCGGCGGCGCGGCGCCTTGGGGGCGCCGTGCCGGCTCCCGGATCGGGCCGCCACCTGCCCTTCGTCCGCGTCGCTCACCTGATCCGTGATCGGCTGATCGGAATCCGGAGACTCGCGGGCGGCCTCGCGGGTACCGTCGCCGTGCATTGCTTCTCCGTCCGCCCCGTGTCTGTTCATGCCGCGTCGGCATACCGCAATGTCAGTGGCCCATCGTAGGCGGGGAGCACAAGGTCGGTCTGAGCCTGAACGCTGAACTCCAGGCCAAAGCTGCGTACCGCCTGCGTCAGCAGCGCAACACCGGAGGACTGCTCCAGAGCCGAGTTGATCTCGTCGGGGGCACCGATGGCGTCGATGCGGAACGGCGGTGAGTACGTACGACCTTGCAGCAGCAGGGTGTTCCCGACACAGAGCACGGCGCTGGTGGCGACGATCCGTTCGCCCATGATCGTCACCGCGTCCACGCCGGCAGCCCATAGGGCGTTCACGACCGCCTGGAGATCGGACTGGTGGATGATGAGGTCGTCGGGCCGGGAGCCGGCGGGCAACTCACCGCCGGCTTCGCGAGGTGCGTCGTCCAGAGTGATGGTGACCCCCGGCCCCTGCATCGCGGTCAATCCGGCCGAGGCCGCACCGAGTTCGGCAACCGCGCGGCCGATGGCTGCACCGGCGTCGAGATCTTCGGCTCGAGCCAGGGCGGCAGCGGTCTCGTCTTGCAGGTCGCCCAGGGTGCGGGACTGCTGATCCGTACGCCCCTGCAGGTCGTCGATGAGTCCGAGCAGCCGAGTCTCCGGACCGGCGCGCAGTGTCGTACCGCGTGCGGTGATGGCGGTCGTGGCGAACAGCAGTCCCATCAGGACAGCACTGAGTACTGCCAGGATGCGCCAGACCGACGATCGTCGCACTGCTTTTCCTCTCGGTAGTTGATCAACGGGGCCGAGCGTGCTCTCGGTGCCTCCCGATGCGAGCCCGTCCGCAACTACGCTAGTACGGCGGCCCGCACGTCGGTGGCGCGGCGCAGGAAAGGAACCCAGCGATGCCCAAGTCGAAGGTCCGCAAGAAGCCGGCCTACACACCGCCCGAGGACATTCTCCCCGGCGCTGCCGCTCGCGCGCGCGCCCGCCGACCGAGTCCACGCTGGTTCGCGCCATTGATGGTCGGACTGATGCTGATCGGTCTGCTGTGGATCGTGGTGTTCTACGTAGCCGGCGACAAGATCGGGGTGATGAACTCCTTGGGACCGTGGAACTTCGCCGTCGGGTTCGCGGCCATGGTCATCGGCCTGGCAATGAGCATGAAGTGGCGCTGAGACGCTGTTACTCCGCGGCAACGCTGCATGGAACGACACGGCTGTAACTATCCCCAGGTGTGGACACCGCTGGGGATAACCAGCCAATCTCGATCAACGATGCGGCTCGGTCGCCGGAGCGAGATCCACAGGGGTGTGGACAGAGCGGTCTATCTAGGACGTTTCGGCGTCAGGTCAGCAGTTCCAGGATCGTCGCGTTGGCCATTCCGCCGCCTTCGCACCGTTACATTGCTGTGCTCGGCGTCAGGTCAGCAGTTCCAGAATCGTCGCGTTGGCCATCCCGCCGCCTTCGCACATTGTCTGCAGGCCGTACTGGATACCGTCATGGCGCATCCGGTGGATCAGCGTGGTCATCAGCCGGGCCCCGGAACCACCCAGCGGGTGACCGAGCGCTATCGCTCCACCTCGGCTGTTCAGCCGCGCCGGGTCGGCCCCGGTCTCGGCGAGCCAAGCCAGCGGTACGGGCGCAAAGGCCTCGTTCACCTCGTACGCGCCGATGTCCTCGATCCGCAGGCCGGACCTGGCCAGTGCCTTGGCTGTTGCCGGAATGGGCGCGGTCAGCATGATCACCGGATCCTCCGCCGCCAAGACCGCCGTGGAAATCCGGACCAGCGGAGTCAGCCCGAGTTCGGCCGCCCGCTGCGATGTCGTGACCAGCAGCGCCGCGGAACCGTCGGAGATCTGGGACGCGTTGCCGGCGCTGATCACGCCATCCTCGGCGAATGGGGTCGGTAGCGTGCCGAGCTTCTCGACCGTGGACCCCCGCCGGATTCCCTCGTCGGTCTTGACCATCCCGTCGTCGGTGGGGATCGGTGCGATCTCTGCATCGAAGAGTCCGGCGTCCTGAGCCGCAGCCGCTTTGCTGTGCGACTCGAGGCTGTAGGTGTCCAGCTGGGTACGGGACAGTTTCCAGCGCTGGGCCATCATCTCTGCGCCTACGCCCTGGTTCGGGAAGACCCCGTCGTAGCGCTGCAGGTACGTCGGGCCCAGCGGTAGTCCGGCGTCCTTGCCCACGCCGGCCCCCAGCGGTACCCGGCTCATCACCTCGACCCCACCGGCCACGACGACATCGCACTGGCCGCTCAGCACCGCGGCGGCTGCGAAGTGCACCGACTGCTGCGAAGAGCCGCACTGCCGGTCGATCGTGGTACCGGGCACCGATTCCGGCCAGCCGGCGGCCAGCACCGCGTTGCGGCCGATGTTGAAGGTCTGCTCGCCAACCTGATTGACACACCCCCAGATGACGTCGTCCACGACCGCCGGGTCGATTCCGCTGTGATCGACGAGGGCGTTCAGGACATGCGCGGACAGGTCCACCGAGTGGGTGCCGGACAGGCCTCCCCCTCGCTTACCGACCGGGCTACGTACGGCTGCACAGATGACGGCGTCAGGCATGGGTCCGAGGGTAGGCGGCGACCTGGGAAGCTGGCACCGTGACGTTGCCGACTCCTACGCCTACACCGGCCGCATCCCTGAGTTGGGCGCCGCGAACGGTCGAGACGGCACTGGCCGCTCTGGGTGGCGCGATCATGGCGGCCCTGGGACTCACTGTGGACCCGACCGGGCGATGGCTGGTCTGGGCGGCCGCCGTGCTGCTGTTCGGGATCGCCGCGGTCGACCTGTTGATCCGGCCGCGGCTGCGAGCCGACGACCTCGGATTGACCCTACGATCGCTCAGTGGTGCCACATCCGCACCGTGGTCCCAGGTCGAGATGAGCCTGCGCCAGCAGTCGAGGTTCGGCCGCAGCGTCGCGACCCTGGAACTGGAAGTCGACGGGAACCTGCTCATCCTCGGGCGGCGCGAACTCGGTGCCGACCCCGAGCAGGTCGCCCAACAGCTGACCGCGCTCCGGCGACAGATCAGCTGAGCAGCAGCGCCGTACCCAGGACGGTGAGGGCGATGAGCACCGCGCCGAGGCCGACCAGGCCAGCGAGGATTGTCTGACTTCGCCGTTTCCCGTAGATCACGATCGCCCCGGCTGCGGCGCCGATCAGGAACCCGCCGGCGTGCGCGGCCAGGGAGATGCCCGGCAGAAAACTGATGAAGACGTTGATCGCCAGGATCGCGACCAGGGAGCGGAGATTCGCCTTGCGCTGATACATCGCCACGCCGGTGGCTCCGAGCAGCCCGAAGATCGCTCCGGAGGCGCCGGCTACGGCGCCGAAGGGAGTAGAGAAGAACAGCACCGCGACCGAGCCACCGATCGCGGACAGGAAGTAGATCGCCGCGTACCGGAGCGACCCGAGGTAGTGCTCGAGGTCTCGGCCCAGGATGTAGAGGCTGAACATGTTCACGGCGAGGTGCGTCAATCCGTAATGCAGGAACGCACCGCTGAGCATCCGCCACCACTGACCATCGGCGATCAGGAACGGTGCGGTGGCGAGATCGGCGAAGATCGGCGACCGGAAGTTGGCCATGATCTGGCCGCCGGCAGTGGCCACGGTGACCACAAAGGCCAGCACGTTGACCGCGATCAGTCCGGCGGTGACCGGACCCAGCTTCGCCACGGTGACGCGTGCTGCGGTCGTACGGCGAGGCCGCCGGATCGAGGCCTGGCCAGCGGCCACGCAGTCCGGGCATTGGAACCCGACCGAGGCCGGGCGCATGCAATCCGGGCAGATCGGCCGCTCGCACCGTACGCAGGAGATCTGGGTCGGCCGCTCAGGGTGGCGGTAGCAGGCCAGTCCTGGACGCGCGGGTGTCGTCATGAGCTGCGCACTGCGGGTCGCTATCGCGCCGTACGGCGGACTGCGGGCACTAAGCCTTCTCGACGGTGACGGAGTTGATGACCACGTCGGTCACCGGCTTGTCACCGCGTGAGGTGCGGGTGTTGTTGATCCCGGCCACGACGTCCCGGCTGGCTTCGTCGGCGACCTCGCCGAAGATCGTGTGCTTGCCCTGCAGCCACGGCGTAGCGATCGTCGTGATGAAGAACTGCGAGCCGTTGGTGCCGGGACCAGAGTTGGCCATCGCGAGCAGGTAGGGCCGGTCGAAGGCCAGTTCGGGGTGGATCTCGTCGCCGAACTGGTAGCCCGGCCCGCCGAAGCCCTTACCGAGCGGGTCGCCGCCCTGGATCATGAAATCCTTGATCACCCGGTGGAAGATCGTGCCGTCGTAGAGCGGATCGTTGGACGTGGCCTTGGTCCCCGGGTGGGTCCATTCGCGGGAGCCTTCGGCGAGTTCGACGAAGTTCTTCACCGTCTTTGGCGCGTGGTTGTCGAACAGTTCGAGGCGGATGTCACCGGCTGAGGTGTGCAAGATCGCGGTAGAAGTCACGACGTCCATCCTTCCACGTCGGTCAGATCCACCCGTGATCTTGACGTTGTTGTCGGTTACCCGGCCGATTTCGGGCTACCAACCGACAATAAGGTCAAGATCACCGAGGCCGTTTGTGAACAGCGCGATCAGGCGGGCGGGAGGGCGGCGAGGGCGGCGAGGACGGTCGTTGCGACCTCGCGGGCCTGCAGCGAACTCTCCTGGTTGGTGGTCACCGTCAACAGCAGCGGACCGGTGGTGACGGCGAGCAGCGTCTGCCTGGACGAGACGATCACACCGCCGTAGTCGCCGATGTCGGTGATCGGCATGGCCGAGGTGGTCACCAGGGCCAGGGCTGCGTTCTGCGCCGCGACCGGGTCGGGGTACGGCGTCAGATCGATCGTCACCGCGGCGGATCCGTCCGGCCGGTAGAAGACGCAGTCGGGGGCCGGCTGCCCGTCCACCGTGATCGTCTCGACCCGCTCCATCCGCTGGCCGATGGTCTCCTCGATGAAGCCCTGCTCGAGGTAGGGACACGGCGCGTCCGCGACCACCGGCGGGCCCGGCGGAGGCGGTCCGGTCGAGGTCGGCACCGCCGATTGCGTCGTGGTCGTCGCCAGCGCGGACGACGTACCGGCCGGCTGGTCAGACCCGGAATCCCCGGCGGAGCATCCCGCCGTAACGAAGACCAGCAGCAGTCCGAGAACACCGGCCAGCCCGGAGCACCGGTACGTTGCCGGCCCGCTTCCGATTCCAGCGCTCATCGGCGTCACCCTAGGACGCCAGCCAGAGCGCTCCCGAGCCTGGGGCCGCCCGGCCGGCGGCGTCGGATCGCCTTGGTCGGTAGGTCAGTTGACCGGCCCCCGGGTACTGAAATGCTCCGGATCGCTGAGCCGGGTGGGCCGGATGCCGAGCCG
>JACCQS010000281.1 GCA_013814015.1 Geodermatophilaceae bacterium
CTTCTCCTTCAACCCCGACCGCTTCCGCACCGACCCAGACACCGCCAGCGCCGCCGAGCTGCTGCTCGCTGACGTCTACCGCCAACGCGGTGAAGAGCTAGGCCGCTGGCTCGAGGAATCTCGAAGCGCTCCTTCGGAGTGGATCGAGGCCAGCACCTCAGCCCGCAGAGCGCTGCTGCTTACCCGCGACGAGCTCCGGGATCTCAGCCGCGACGTCGAGCGGGTCCTCGCCGAGCACATCCAACGGGCCCAGAGCCGCGACGACGGGGGATCTGAACCTGCCGGTCAGATGCGAGCCCACGTAGTCGTCCACTTCGACGCCTTCCCGGTCGGGCTCGACGACACCTGACGGGACGGGGGTCGGAAGCAGCGACTTCCAGAGCACGCCGTCCCGGTCGGGCCGGGCGCAACTGCTGCATCACCACAAGCGGAACCCTTGACGGTGCAGAATTCGACGGCACCGAGAGAGTCACCCGGACTGGGTCTGCTCGTCCCACAGGGGATCCCGCTATGGGACGCCCAGGGCCATGTCGCGCAGTGCCGGCCGGGGCGCTTCACGCCCGCTGTAGGCGGTTCCGCATATGGCACTGGCCGCTATCCGTCATCAAGTGACTGCCACCGGACCTCGTTGTCCTCGATGACGTCGGTCGGGCACAGGCCCTGCCTGCGGGCAACGGCCGCTGACGCTGCGTGGTTCGGATGGATGTAGGCGACGTACCGGTCGACGCCAGCCGCCGTCAACCACCGGGTCATCGCAGATGCGGCTTCCGAGGCCAGGCCTCGACCTTGAAAGTGGGGCGAGATCACCCAGGCGACGTTCGCCTCGAGCGCGTCCGGGCGATGCTCGACGGTGGCCTGCACATACCCGATGAGGCGGGGATGCTCCGGCAGAGCGACGATCCAGTTCAACCACCACTGCGCGTCGTCCTCGGAGTGGCCGATCATCTGCGCCGCGTAACGCCGCTGCAGCTGTTCCAACGTCGGAGGCCGACCTCCGATGAACTCGTACAGCGATGGGTCGGCCAGCACGGTCATCATCTCCGCGGCGTGCTCGGCAGCGAGGGGCTCCAGCAGAACTCGCTTCGACGCGATCGGTTCAATGGCAGGCCAGATCATTTGCCCCAATCCTGGCAGCGCTCAGCAAGCCGGATTGCCGACCCCCTCGAGCGGCGCAGAGAACCAGTAGGCCTGCTGCCCGCAGGCCGATCCGCCTCCGGGCAGGCGTCCCGCCGGCGCCGGCTCGGAGGCAAAGTCAGGTGAGGGGGTGCGGGCGCAGGTCAGGCAGCGCTCGTCATCGTGCGGGCACGCTGGATGAGTTCTGACGAGAACGCGGTGGGCCACGGCCAGGTCGTTGGGGTCTAGGCCGGTGAAGAGCTGGCGGGTCACCGGGGCGACGGCCGTGGCGAGTTCCTGCAGCCCGCTCACCAGGCCGATCTGGACGACTGGCAACAGATGCTTGACACGAACTGCGCAGGTCTAATGCACTGCACCCGCGCGATCCTGCCCGGCATGGTCACCCGCCGACGCGGCCACGTGATCAACCTCGGATCGATCGCCGGCACCTACCCCTACCCCGGCGGAAACGTCTACGGCGCGACCAAGGCATTCGTCCACCAGTTGAGCCTGAATCTGCGCAGCGACCTACACGGCACCGAAGTGCGGGTCACCTACATCGGACCCGGAATGAGCGGCGGAACCGAATTCTCCGCGGTGCGATTCCAAGGAGACGACGTCAAAGCGCAAGCCTTCTACGCCGACATGCAACCACTCACAGCCGACGACATCGCCGCATCAGTGCAGTGGGCCGCGACACAACCCGAACACGTCAACATCAACACGATCGAGCTCATGCCGGTTGCCTAAAGCTTCGCTCCGTTCCAAGTCCACCACCGCCAGACCTGAGCAACCGAGCCGAACGGTCAGTCTCATTCAAACTGGTGTCAGGAACCGAATTGGCGGTCGCGAGGCTGCCAGCGCGCCAAGCAGGTATCGAGTTGATCGCCGTGTCGGGCGTCTACCAAGAGGCTTCGCCGGCGGCTAGGGCTAACCGCGATGAACAACGTGCACCCGGGCCGTCTCGGCGCCAGGTGAGGATCTCGAGTTGCCCACCGTTGGCTGCGACCGCTTGTCAACCAGGCGCGATCGCGAACTCCGGCGCAGAGGGCTGACACGGCCTAACCATCGTGGACTCTCTGTCCACAATGGAGATAACATCCGGGGCTGTGGATAGTCGGGTTGATGAGCGTTGGGCTCCGGTGTGCGAGGTGATCGCGCGTTTGCTGTCGCCGCACGCGGAGGTCGTCTTGCATGACCCGCGCTCGGATCGGATCGTCGGGATCTGGAATCCGGTGTCGGGGCGTCAGGTCGGCGACCCGTCGCTGCTGGCTGAGCTCGACGGTCTACGCGCGGTGGACCGCGACACGTACGGTCCTTACCTGAAGTCGCTGCCGGACGGCAGACGGATCTCCAGCGTCAGCGCCGTCATCCGCGACATGTCCGGCCGCGCCGAGCGAGTGCTCTGCGTCAACGTCGACCGGACGGCGTTCGAGGACGCTGCTCGGCTGCTCAATGCGTTCGCCACTCCGATTGAACCCCGGCCGCGGGTGTTGTTCGAGCGGGACTGGACCGAGACGGTCAACGATGTGATCGGCGCTCACGTGCGCGAGCGCGGCGCCGCGACAGATCGGTTGACCCGGGCCGACCGGTTACAGCTGCTGGGAAGTCTGGACTCGGCCGGCATTTTCAGTCGGCGTGGCTCGGTTCCGGTGGTGGCCCGCGCGCTGCGGGTGTCTCGCTCGATGACGTATCAACTGCTCGCCGAAGCCCGTAAGGAGCGTGCCGAGGATGCCGATGCTTCCTGACTTCCGTCTCGAGACGTACTTCTCCCGGTGGGAGTTCACTGCCCGCTACCACCTCACCGCATCCGACGCACAGACCCTTCCGATGATGGAGTTGCTGGCGCTGGCCGACGACGAGGGGCGCGAACGCTGGGAGACCCTGCAACTCGGCTACACCGAAACCTACGGCTCCGCCGTTCTACGGCAGGCCATCGCCTCCACGTACGACAACATCGGCGCCGAGCACGTCGTGTGCTTTGCCGGCGCATCCGAAGCGATCTATCTCGCAATGCAGGCGCTGCTGGATTCCGGCGACCACGCTGTCGTCCTCACCCCGAACTACCAGACCGCCGAGACCACGCCGCTGTCGATCTGCGCAGTGACCGGCGTGGCACTGCGCGCGGAAGACGAATGGGCTTTGGACGTGGACGCCATCGAGTCCGCGCTGCGCCCGAACACTCGCCTGGTGTCAGTGAACTTTCCGAACAACCCGACCGGCGCCATACCCGAGGAGACGGCGTGGCGAAGACTTGCTCAACTCTGTGAGGACCGCGGCATCGTCTTGTTCAGCGACGAGGTGTACCGCGGGCTCGAGCTGGCTCCCCAGAAGCCGGCCGCGCAGGCAGCGGACTTGTCTGCGACCGCCCTGTCACTGAACGTGATGTCCAAGGCCTATGGGTTGCCGGGATTGCGGATCGGCTGGATCGCCTGCCGCGACCGCGTCGTCCTCGATCGCCTCGAGCGCGCGAAGCACTACACGTCGATCTGCAACTCCGCACCCAGCGAAATCCTCGCGATTATCGCGTTGCGCGCTCGCGAGCGGATTCTCGCGCGGAACCGGGCGATCGTTTCCGCCAACCTCCCGGTCTTCGACGCGTTCTTCGCTCGCTTCCACGACCTATTCGACTGGCGCCCGCCCCAAGGCAGCTGCGTCGCTTTCCCGGGCTACGTCGGCGACGAGGGAGTGGAAGCGATGTGCACCGAACTGGTGGAACAAGAAGGGGTGCTGCTGTTGCCGGCCAGCATCTACCGATCGGCACTGACAACCACGCCAACGGACCGCTTCCGCGTAGGTATTGGCCGTCACGACCCCGCCGAGGCGCTCGATCACTGGGGTACCTGGCTGGACAAACGTCGATGAATCTGGCCATGGTCGGCCTCGACGAGATCCGGACAGCCGCGACGCGCCCGCTGGTCTTCACCGCCGTGCAGGAGGCGTTGATAGCGCATGCCGAGGGCCGCACGCTCGCTCCGCCACCGGTCCACCTAATGTTCCCGGACGCGAACGGCGACTGTCACGTCAAAGCGGGCCACGTCATCGGGGCGCGGCACTTCACCGTCAAAGTCGCGACCAGCTTCTACGACAACCCACAAGCGGGTCTGTCGAGCAACAACGGAGCGGTCCTCGTCATGAGCGCCACCACCGGCGCCCCACTTGCCCTGTTGGCCGACGACGGCTGGCTCACCGCTTGGCGGACCGCGGCCGCGGGCGCGCTCATCACGCACGCGCTCACCCCCGCTGACGTTCGCGACGTCGCCATCCTCGGCACCGGGGTGCAGGCACGGTTGCAAATCGAATGGCTCCACGCCCTTCGCCCGCTGGACCACGTCAAGGTGTGGGGTCGCCGAGCCGAGGGCGCTGAGCGGCTGAGCAACGATCTGAACGCCGTCGGCATCAACGCGGACGTGACCAGCCTTGCCGACGCGGCCTCGACCGCCTGCGTCATCACCGCAACGGCCGCCGCTACACCGCTCGCTCCCGCTGAGGCGTTTGCCGACGCGCGTCACATCACCGCGATCGGCGCCGACATGCCCGGCAAGAACGAACTGCCACCGTCGCTATTCAGCGCCGCGAGCACCATCGCGACCGATGACCACACCCAGTGTCTGGACCACGGCGACTTCGGGAGCGCAGTCCGGGCCGGACACGTCCGACCAGACTGTGACACCAAGGTCGGGACCATTCTCCGCGGGCCATATTCCCGTCCACCCGGATCGTCGATCGCGGACCTGACCGGGATCGGGGTGGCCGACGCCTCGGTCGCCTCCGCCGTACTCGACAGCCTCGCTGGCATCGCCATCCGGTAGGCCTGCCTCCAATCACACCGAATAGGTACCCCGACGTGCGCTTCCGACTTATCGACACCTTCACCGACCCGCCGTTGGGCGACCCCGCAGCCGTCTTAGAACAGCACGACGGGGGATTGGACTCCTCGGCGGACGGCTCCGGGCCGACATCGCTGCGAGATTGCACTTGACCCGTCCCCACGGGTCCGGGTTTAGCTTCAACGGGTGAAGGGATCAGGCATGCGAGCAGGGGAGGCCGCCGAGTCGGCGGGGGTGTCGGTCAAGGCGCTGCGCTACTACGAGGACTCTGGGCTATTGCGGCCGGTCCGCCACTCGAATGGCTACCGCAACTACAGCGAAACGGACGTGCGACTGGCTGCCGAGATCCGGATGTTGATGTCTCTGGGATTGACCACACAGCAGACGCGCCCGTTCCTGGAGTGCTTACGTGCCGGTCATGGGGTGGGTGATGACTGCCCGGAGTCGCTGGCCGCTTACCAACACAAGATCGACGAACTGGAGCGCCTGATCGCCCGCCTGACCGGCGCCCGCCACCGGTTGATCGACCAGATGCACACCGCCGCGCACCGCGGCTTCCATAATTCTCAACGCAAGGAGACCCGTGACATGCTGCCCGCGCCGGCGCCGCTACCCGAGAATCTCCCGGTACCGCAGGACGACGGCGCGGCCCGGCACCTGCCCGGACGAACCCTGCCACCGCTAACGTTTCCCGCCACCGACGGCACCGACATCGCGCTCGACACCGTCAGCGCAGGCCGCTGGGTGCTGTTTGTATACCCGCTGACCGGAGATCCGGGAGTGGACATGCCCCGCGGCTGGGACCAGATCCCGGGCGCACGAGGATGCAGCCAGGAAGCATGCGGCTTCCGCGACAACCTCACTGCGCTGCGCGAGCACGGCGCCGAGCACGTCCTGGCCCTGTCCAGCGACGATGCGCGATACCAGCAGGACCTGGTCCAACGGTTGCATCTGCCCTACCCGATGCTGTCGGACCCCGACATGCGCCTGGCGGCGGCGCTGGATCTGCCGACCTTTCAGGCGCACGGCTGGACGCTGTACAAGCGCCTGACCCTCATCATCGACGGCCTCACCATCAAGCACGTCTTCTACCCGATCTTCCCACCAGACACCCACGCCGACGAGGTGCTGGCCTGGCTGCGTGCCCACCCCAGGGCGGTCGAACCGGCAGACCAGCCAGCGATTGGCGTGCCCCGACGCGTCGACTATCAAGTGAAGGGAACGCCGTAGCCATGGACCCTAGCTTTGCACTGGAGACGCTTCTCACCCATGCCGACCTCGACCCTGAGGAACTGGGCATCGCACCACCCATTCACCAGTCCGTGAACTACTCCGCCGCCTCGATGGAGGAGTTCGATGCCCTCAACGATCAACCCAGACCCGAGCGTTACTACCGGCGCTACGGAAACCCGACGCAGGCGCGGCTGGAACGCGTCATGGCCGCCATCGAGGGAGCTGAGTCGGCCCTGGCGACCGCATCCGGCATGGGCGCCACGACCACAACCCTGCTCACGTTGCTGTCCGCAGGTGATCATGTGGTCGCCCAGGAGAGCATGTACGGCGGCACGCTGAGCCTGCTGCGGGACACCCTGCCACGCTTCGACATTGCCGCGACCCTCATCGATCAGAGCGACACCGCAGCCTTCGAGAAGGCGATCACGGCCCGCACCAAACTGATCATGATCGAAACGCCGAGCAATCCCCTCCTGCGGCTAACCGACATCGCCGCGGTCGCCGCCCTGGCCCGGACCCACAACATCCTCACCTTCGCCGACAACACCGTCGCCACCCCGGTCAACCAGCGACCGCTGGAGCAGGGCGTGGACCTAGTCATGCACAGTGTCACCAAAGCGGTGTCGGGCCACGCGGACGTGCAAGCCGGAGTCGTATGCGGACGAGACGAGCTGATCGAGCGGATCTGGCAGGCACACATCCAAGTGGGCTCAGTCATCAGTCCATTCGACGCCTGGCTCGCTCTGCGCGGCCTGCGGACGATGTCGTTGAGGGTAGAAAGGCAGAACCAGTGCGCGCAGGCGGTCGCAGAGTACTTGGCCCTGCACCCGGCGGTGCGAGTGGTGAACTATCCCGGGCTAGCTGATCATCCCCAGCACGACCTCGCGAAGCGACAAATGCGCGGATACGGCTCGTTGCTGAGCTTCGAACTTCGCGGCGGCCAGAAGGCGGCCGAACGGCTCATTCCGTTCCTACGCATTCCGGTACGTTCCCCCAGTCTGGGCGGTACCCGCTCGACATTGGTGCGGCCCGCCGCAATGTGGTCGAACGAACTGACCGCGCAACAGCTCGCCGAAGCAGGCGTCCCCGGCGGCCTAATCCGGTTCGCCGTCGGGCTCGAACACGAGCGCGACCTGATCGCCGATCTCGACCGTGGACTCGCCACGCTAGCGCCGGCGATCGGCCGATGACGGCGGATCTGTGGCAGATGCGCGGCGCCGCAACCGGGACGCTCACCTGTTTCGGTGCCGGAGCGGGGACCCGCGGCAGCGATTGCGGCTGAGCTGAGTACCGACCGGCTCCGCAGCGATGTACCTATCACGATGTCAATCTCCAAGCAGGCCCGTTGCTCCGTCGCTCGACATGACCCAGGCCCCCGCATAGGCCGGTCCGCCTCGCTGGCCGCGGTCACCGTCATGGACGGCACCTGGCCGTCCAATTCCGCGGCGCCCGGCGCAGTGGATCACACAGGTGAACAGGGTGCGGTACCACACCCTGCACGCCCATCCCCAGTTCGATCAACGAAGGAGGCGTCGAGTGCACGCACACCAGGACAAGAACACAGCTGGATCCGGCGAACTAGACGCCGCTAGCGGCGTAGCACTCGCAGCCGCGCCCGCCGGCAACCCCGGACCGCTAAGCGCCCTGTGGTCCAGCTTGGTGGCCGGGTCCGAGGTGTCGGCCCGAACCCGTCGAGCGGTGCTGGACCCCGACGACGGCGCGATCGTGGCTGAAGTGGGACTGGCCGACCCGGCCCAAGCCGAAGACGCGCTGGCCGCGGCAGCGCGCGCGGCCACGGGTCGTTACTCGTGGCCAGAGGACCGTCGAGCCGCCTCGTTACTGAACGCAAGCCGTGCTGTGCGCGAACGGAACGCTGAGTTCGCCGCGCTCATCGCCGCCGAGGGCATCAAGACCCTGTCCGAGGCCCACGCCGAAGTTAAGCGGACCGCACACACCCTCGCGCTCAGCGCTGCCGCCGTCCACCGAGCTGGGCCAGGCGTTCCCTCCGCCGGCGACCGGCCCACGACCCGGGGCTGGCGAGCCGGACTGCGCCAGGAACCCGTCGGCGTCGTCGTCGCGATCACGCCGTTCAACGACCCGCTCAACCTCGTCGCACACAAGCTCGGCCCGGCGCTGGCCGCCGGCAATGCCGTCATCGTCAAGCCGGACCCACGCACGCCGCTGAGCGCGCTGCTGCTGGCCCGGGTGCTGCTCGACGCGACCGTGCCGCCAGATCGCCTGAGCGTCCTGGTCGGCGACGGCGAGCTGGTCAACCAACTGGTCGCTGATCGGCGGGTCCGGTTCGTCAATTTCACCGGCGGACGCAACATCGGCGCACTGGTGCACGCAGCCGCCGGGACCAAACGCACGCTGCTCGAGCTCGGCGGGGTATGCCCCACCATCGTGTGGGAAGACGCCGACCTCGACATCGCAGTACCTGAACTGCTCGCCGGCGCGGTCGCCGCTGCCGGACAAAACTGTCTACACGTGCAACGGATCCTAGTGCACCGCCGCCGCTACGACGAACTGCGGGAACGGCTTGCCGCGGCTATCGGTGACGTCCGCCTGGGCCGCAAAGACGACCCCAACACCCAGATGGGCCCGCTCATCGACACCGCCGCCAAGCGCCGCGTCAGCACACTGCTCGACGGTGCCCGCCACGCCGGCGCGACGATCCTCACCGGAGGACGGGAAACACACTCCGGATACTTGCCAACGCTCATCACAGACCTGCCCGACCGCGCCGCGCTAACCACCACGGAGATCTTCGGACCCGTCACCACCATCGAACCCGTCGACGACCTCACGCACTGCCTGCACAAGGCCAACAGCGGCGACGGCGCGCTGCAAGCGGGCGTCCTGAGCCGGCGTGAAGACGTCATCGAGGCACTGGTGGCCGGGCTGGACACCGGCTCCGTGGTGATCGGCGGCACCAGCGATCACCGGTCCGACGCGCTCCCCTTCGGCGGCACCGGCCAGGC
>JACCQS010000349.1 GCA_013814015.1 Geodermatophilaceae bacterium
ACGACTTGGCCGCTCCCAGGAAGGCACTCGATGACGGTTCCGGAATCCGCCGCGCACGTTCTGGAGTGGATGCGGGAGGGCGAGGCCCGGTTTCTCGATCAGATCAACGGGCTCACCGACGACGAACTCCGTGCCGACTCCGCGCTACCGGACTGGAGCCGCGCGCACGTCGCAGCGCACGTGGCCCGCAACGCCGAAGCCGTCTCCCGCCTGCTGTCCTGGGCGCGGACAGGCGAGGAGACCCTCATGTACGCGGACACGGAGACCCGCAATAGGGACATCGACAGCTCAGCGCGCCAGGCCCCTGATGCACTGCGCGCAGACGTACGCCATACCGCCACACGATTCGCCGCCGACGTCGACGCGCTTCCAGCGCAGGCGTGGAGCGCCCGGGTTCGCACATTCCAGGGCCGGGACATCTCGGCCGGCTACGTCCTGTGGATGCGGGTCCGCGAGGTGTGGTTGCACCTGGTGGACCTCGGCTCCGGGGTGGCCGTGGAGTCCTGGCCGGGTGGCCTGGTCGACGCGCTGCTGGACGAGGTCACGGCGACGATCAGCGGGCGAGACGACGCCCCGTCCTGGTTGTTGCAGGCCACCGATCGCGAGCGCACGCGGCAGATCGGCGGAAAGGCCGACGACGATCCGGTTGGCCCGGAGATCAGCGGCAAGGCGGCCGACCTCCTCGCTTGGTTGACCGGAAGGTCAACCGGGCAAGGTCTGTCCACCACAGGGGTCCTGCCCTCCCCGCCGCCCTGGATGTAACCGGGATCGGTCAGCGGGCGAGAGCATCCACCGCCGCACCGAAGATCCTGGGTAGGCGTGCAGCGGTCGGTACGAGCAGTCGGCGGGCAATCGGTACGCGGGTGGTGGTGACCAAGCCGCTGGTCAGCCAGCGGTATTCGCGGGTCACCGAGCGCCACCTCCGCGGATAATCCTGCGGCCTACCGGCGGCGACGCATCGCACCGCCTCGTGGGCGCAGGCCAGTCCGATCCGCAGTCCCTCGCCGGTGAGCGCATCGACATATCCGGCCGCATCTCCAACTAGAAGCACCCGATCGCCGATGGGGGAGGCCACCTTCTGCCGCAACGGTCCGGCGCCTCGCGCGGGCGTGGTCCACCTTGCGCCGGACAGCCGCCGGGCCAGCGCGGGGAAGGTGGCCAGCGCCTCGTCGAAGGGCCATCCGCGGGGGCCCAAAACAGCGATTCCGACCTCCGTGTCGGAGATGGGGGTGACATAGGCCTCACCTTTGGCCGACCAGTGGACCTCTACCACGTCAGTCCACGGCGCAAGCGCGGCATGGCGCCGGATCCCGAACCGCCGGCCGTCACTGCCCAGCGCCAGCCCGCTCTCTCGGCGCACGATCGAGTGCAGTCCGTCGCAGCCCAATACCCAGTTGCCACCGACGGCGCTACCGTCGTCCAGTTCGACCATGACCTCGATCCCGGCGCGTGCATTGGCACCGGCCGCTGACCTGGCGGTAGGAATGCCGACAACTCGCCCGCGGTGTGAGAGGACCCCGACCTCTGCGGCGCGGGCGGCTAGGGCGGCGTGCAATTCCGTTCGGCGAACACCAAGGCCGACGTCGGTGGAGAACCGGTGCGTCACGGTCCTGTCACCGTTCGGTGCGACGTACCGGATCCCTCGGAACGGTGCTCCCTTGATGTGCACCCCGAGCCGCTGCAGGGCTGCGACGGTTCCGGGCATCAGCCCTTCGCCGCACGCCTTGTCCACCGGGCCGATGCGGGGCTCGACGAGCAGCACGGACAGTCCGGCGCGTCGGCCCTCGATGGCCGTGGCCAGGCCGATCGGTCCACCACCGACGACGATCAGGTCCGCGCGGGTGGAACTCATGCAGACGCCGAGGCCAGCGCCTGCTCCTCGGCAGGAATCCGGAAACGCAGCAGGAGTACGGCATTGAGCACGGTAAATGCCAGCGCGGTCATCCAGGCCGTGTGCACGAGTGGCAGGGCGATCCCCTCGATGACCACGGCAACGTAGTTGGGATGGCGAAGCCAGCGGTACGGCCCGCCGGTGATCAGGGGTAGCCCAGGGATGACGACAACGCGCGTGTTCCATCGACGGCCGAGGGTCGCGATGCACCACCAGCGCAGCCCTTGCGCGGCGACGACGAGGAAGAGCATCGGCCACCCCAGCGCCGCCAGGAAGGGCCGGTCACCGACGAGCACCTCCACCAGGCAGGCTGCCAGGAGTCCGGTGTGCAGCGCGACCATCGGCGGGTAGTGTCCGCGACCGGTCTCGACCCCATCGTTAGCCAGTGCCCAGGACACATGACGTTGCGAGACAACGAGTTCGGCGACTCTTTCCGCCGCGACCGCCGCGATGAGCACGGCGTACCAGAGCTGAGAGTCCATCCTCGATCAGGCCCCGTTCCAGCGCAGCAGGACCAGCTCGGCGCAGAAACCAGGGCCCATCGCCATCAGCATCCCGTGCGACCCCCTCTCCGGTGGTGGGTCGTCGAGCGTGCCGGCCAGGACATGGAGCACCGAGGCCGACGACAGGTTGCCTGCGGAGGCAAGTGAGTTCCATGCATGACGCAGTGCGTCGTCGGACAGGGCGAGAGCTCGCTGTATGGCGGAGAGCACCTTCGGCCCGCCGGGATGAGCGACCCACCGGAGGATGTCGGTGGTGTCGAGGTCGTTGCCGGCGAGAAAGGCTTTCATGTCTTCGGCAAGGTGCGCTTCCACGACATCGGCGACACTGGCATCGAGAACGATTCGGAAACCCGTCCCGCCGATGTCCCAGCCCATCACCCGTTCGGTGCCGGGATAGAACCGCGACCGCGTCGCGACGACGTCAGGGCCGGCTGAGTGGAGTCCGGCGCGGTGGGCACCGGTCATGACAACAGCCGCGGCTCCGTCGCCGAACAGTCCGCTGGCGACGAGGTTGGCAGTCGAAGGATCATCGCGCTGGACGGTGAGCGAGCACAGTTCGACCGAAAGCAGCACAGCTACATCGTCCGGATGTCCTACCAGGTAGTCATGCAGTCGAGCCACGCCCGCGGCGCCCGCGACGCAGCCCAGGCCGAAGATCGGAATCCGTTTCACGTCCGGTCGCAGTCCCAGCGCAGGGATGAGGCGGGCATCCAACGACGGGGCGGCGATGCCGGTCACAGAGGTGACGACGATCAGGTCGACATCGTGTGCGGTCAGCCCCGCGCCATCGAGAGCCTCGGTGATCGCGCGCTCGCCGAGGTCGGTGCCCGCCTGGATAAAGACATCATTGGCAGCTCCGAACCCGCTGAGTTCTGCGTACCGCTCCAGCGGCAGGACCAGGTGCCGCTGCTCCACCCCAGCATTGGCGTGGAGCCTGCGCAGAAACGCGGGGGAGGACCCCGCTGGGAGGACCAGATCAGTGACCATCGTGGTGATGTCGGCCTGTGCATAGCGGTGCTCCGGGAACGCAGCCGCAACCGACGCGATCCTGCTCATTGTCGGCTAGCCTCGTCCATCCGCTTGCATGCGACCATCCTCGTTCACCCCTCGGTTGTACCCGATGCCCGGGCGGCGAGTGGTCGTAACGGGCGGGCAGTGAAAGACTGCCTGATCAGAGGCTGCGCAAATTCGAGGAACACGCAGAGAGGGGGAGGTCATGGCACCGGCTATCCGAACCGATCCCGACGGGGTAGACGTCGCCGGGCGGCGGCTGCCCCTGAGCCGAGAACTGATCATCTCAGCCGCCGTCTTGTTCGTGGACGACAACGGGTTGCCGGCCCTGACCATGCGCGGGCTCGGCAAGGAACTCGGCGTCGAGGCGATGTCTCTCTACCGGTACGTCAACGGTCGTGAGGATCTCCTTGAAGGCATCGTCGAGAGCATGGTTTCGGAGTTGCATCTCGACCCCACGACGATGGAGCCGCTCAACGGTTGGCAGGTCTACCTGCAATGGCTGGCCCATGGGGTACGCCGGATTGCTCAAGAACACCCGGCCGTCTTTCCCCTTATCGCCACCCGCCATCCGGCTGCGCCGTGGCTTCGCCCCCCGTTGCGCAGCCTGAAGGTCGTCGAGGACTTTCTCAGCGAATTGATCTCGCGCGGATTCACCGACGAGAGCGCGATCGCCGCATACCGGGCGTTCTCCAGTTTCCTGCTCGGCCACCTGTTGCTCGAAGCCGCGGCCCGCGGTGCCAAGACCGACGTGATCGCCGACATGCCGAGTCCGGAGGACCTCTCTCCGGCAAATCTGGAGTCCTCGATCGCCACCTTCCCTCACGTGAGTCGTCTCGGTGCAAGGCTGTCCGAGGACCACAGCGACAGCGAATTCGAAGCGGCGTTGGAGAACATGCTCGATCGGCTGGACCGCACGCTGGCCCACTGATCCATTCGAATAGGGTTCCCGAATGCATGCCCGGGACCTCGCACTGCCATTTCCCGCCGTCGGCTTGGATTCCGACGCACTCGAGGCCGCCCAGTTGATGGCAGAGCGCAAGCTACCCGGGATCGTGGTCTGCCACGGCGACGGTAGCCCGCACACGATCCTGCCCGGCTCCCAGGTCCTGCGGTTCGTCATCCCTCGCTACGTCCAGGACGACGAGGCGTTGGCTCGGGTGATCGACGAGCAGACCGCCGATGAGATGTTCGCCGGTCTGGCCGGGAAAAAGGTGCGTGACCTGCTTCCCAAGGAGGAGTACGAGCTGCCGGTGGCCAAGGGTGAGGACACCGTGATGGAGGTGG
>JACCQS010000192.1 GCA_013814015.1 Geodermatophilaceae bacterium
GCCGCCAGCCGGATGAACGGGTCGGCGGCCCGCCGGGCGATCCTCATCCCGGCGTAGGCCAGTGTCGCGAAGAGCCCGAGCACGACCGCGCAGCCGACAAAACCCAACTCCTCGCCGATGATCGCGAAGATGTAGTCGCTGTGGCCGTTGGGCAGCAGGCCCCATTTCATCCGGCTGTTGCCCAGCCCCACGCCCCACCAGCCGCCGGTGGCCAGCGCGTAGAGCCCGTTGGCCGCCTGAAGGGTTGCCCCGTCCGGGTCGGCGAACGGGTCGAGGAAACCGGTCAGCCGAGCCGCACGGTAGGGCTCGGCCGCGATCATCAGGGCGACCAGAACCACCAACGCGCTGCCCATCGCCACGAACAGGCGGGCCGGCGCGCCGACCGACCACAGCAGGGAGAACAGGATCAGGACGAAGACCAGAGCGGTCCCGAGGTTGGGCTGCAGTAGGACCAGTCCGGCCAGCAGGGCTCCGGCCGGGACGAGTGGAACAAGCAGGTGGCGCCAACGGTCGATCAGTTTGCGCTTGCGCACCAGAAGATCTGCGCCCCACACCACGAAAGCAAGCTTCGCCAACTCCGACGGTTGCAGGCTCAGCGGCCCGATCTCGAACCATCGGCGAGCCTCGTTGTATTCCTTGCCGATGCCCGGGATGAGCACGAGAACCAGTAGCAGCACCGCGATCAGCATGCCGGGTACAGCCATTCGACGGAGCAGAGTCGGCCGCATTCGCAAGGCGATCCAGAACGCGACCAGGCCGAGAGCGGCGAAGACCAGCTGCGTGCTGAAGCTGGCGTAGACCGATCCATTCTCCTGCAGCGAGTCAACGCTGGTCGCCGAGAACACCATGATCAGACCGATCAGGAGCAATGCTCCGCCGGCGGCGAGCACGAGGTGGAAGGAGGTCATCGGCCGGTCGCCGATTCCGGGCCGTCCGGTCGGCCGGGTGACCACGTGGGCCGTGGGACCTGAGCTGACGACCGTCATCCCGACTTCTTTCCGGGCAGACCAGCGACGGCCTTCGCGAAGGCGTCGGCGCGGGCCACGTAGTTGACGAACATGTCCATCGAGGCAGCAGCAGGCGCGAGTAACACCGTGCTGCCGGGGCCTGCCGCGGAAGCGGCGGCCCGGACGACCTCGACCATGGCCCCATCGTCGTTGGTGGTGACCTCCACGACCGGGACGTCCGGCGCGTGTCGCGCCAGTGCCCGGGCGATGACCGCGCGGTCGATCCCGAGTAGCACGACCGCCCGCAGTCGATCTCGCACCGCAACGACGAGGTCGTCGACCTCAGCGCCCTTGAGCAGGCCGCCGGCGATCCAGACGACGTCGGAATAAGCCGACAGCGAGGCCTGTGCGGCGTGCGGGTTGGTCGCCTTGGAATCGTCCACGTACGCGACACCGTCCACCTTGGAGATCAGTGCATTGCGGTGCGGTCCCGGACGATAGGAACGCAGGCCCTGGGCAACCGCCGTCGCTGCTACGTCCACACTTCGCGCCAGTGCGGCCGCGGCGAGTGCGTTGGTCAGGTTGTGCGCACCTGGCACCGGTACGTCCTCGACGCCGGCCAGCTCGATGTCGTTTCCGAAGGCACGGTCGAGCAGGACTCCGTCGACTAACCCGAGCTGGCCGTGAGCCGGACGGCCGAGGGTGAATCCGACCGGATGCGGATGCTGCTCGGCCAGGCGGCTGGACCATTCGTCGTCGCGGTTGACCACCGCGATCGCGGCTTGGTCGAACGCTGTCTTCTTTGCCTGCGCGTACGCCTGCATGGAACCGTGCCAGTCGAGGTGGTCTGGAGCCACGTTGAGCACGGCTGCGGCATGTGCACGGATCGAGGGCGACCGGTCCAGCTGGAAGCTGGACAGCTCCACAGCCAGAACGTCGTAGGGCACCGGCCCGGTCACGACCTCGACCAACGGAAGGCCGATGTTGCCACTGGCGATGCAGGCGATTCCACTGGCCAGCAGAATCGACTCCAGCATTCCGACGGTCGTCGTCTTGCCGTTGGTGCCGGTGACGAGCAGCCAGGTCGCCGCGCCGGGATCGCGCATCCGCCACGCCAACTCCGGCTCGGCGATGATCTCGATTCCGGCACGACGGGCGGAGACCAGCAGCCGATGGTCGGGCTGCGCCCCGGGAGTGGCGATGACCAGGTCCACCTCGGGCACGTCGTCCGGCATTCCGATCGTCCGCACGGTGGGGAGCGGGTTCCCGTCTTGCTGGGACAGGTCCTCGGGCAGCACACCGGTCCGCTCGTCGGCCACCAGCACGAGCGCTCCGGCACGGTGCAGGGCACGAATCGCGGCCAGTCCGGACACTCCGGCACCGAGGACGAGCACTCGCCGACCAGCCCATGCCCGGTGCCCGGGGCGGGTCGGCCCGGTAGGTCGCGGCCAGGTCACTCGAGCTCGGCGACGCTGAGCCAATCGGCATAGAACAGCCCCAGGCCGAAGGCCACTGCCATGCCGGTGACGATCCAGAACCGCACGACGACGGTGTTCTCCGTCCAGCCGGCCAGCTCGAAGTGGTGATGGATGGGCGCCATCCGGAAGATCCGTCGGCCACCCCCGAGGCGGAAGACCAGGATCTGAATGGTCACCGACATGGCGACGACAACGAA
>JACCQS010000193.1 GCA_013814015.1 Geodermatophilaceae bacterium
TCGAGGACGCGGTCCGGGGTGAACACGAAGACCTCGTTGGTGACCAGATCGCCGGCCGGCTCGTCAGGTTTGTACGCGTAGTCGGTGATCGCCCCGTCGTCGGCGACCTGCACTACGCCGTACCGACTCGCGTCGGCCTTGTCCACGCGCGTCGTCACCATGGTGACCGCGGCATCACTGGCCAGATGGCTTTCTACTACCTCGCGATAGTCCAACTTGTAGACGGCGTCGGCGCTGACGACGACGAGCGCCTCTGGACCGAACTCCCGGATCATCGGGGCCTGGCGCCACAGGGCGTCGGCGGTGCCCTGGTGCCAGCCGCCGCGCTCGTTGCCCTGATGCGGATGCAGGACCAGCAGACCGCCGGTGGTCCGGTCCAGATCCCACGGGCGGCCGTTGGCCAGATGATCGGACAGCGACCCGGGGTTGTACTGCTGGATCACCCAGACATCGGCGATACCGGCCCGCTGACAGTTGGACAGTGGGAAGTCGATCAATCGATACATGCCGCCGTACGCAACGGCCGGCTTGGCCCGGTTCTCGGTCAGGAGTTCAAGTCTGCCGCCGGCACCACCGGCGAGCACGACGACCAGGATGCGGGTCAGAGCCACGGCGCCCTCCGGCCTGTTGGGGTGAACGCCGACCCTACTGCCGGGCCAGATCAGTCTTCGTCGTCGTCAGACCGCCGACGGGGACTGCCTGGTCCACAAGTAGATTCCGGAGGTCTCCGGTAACCTTGCGAGCCGAAACCGCTCGCCCTTCCGCACCCGCAGTCATTGCCCGAGCGCTCGGAGATACCTTGCTGTGACCAAGCTTTGGGCCAGCCGATTGACCGGTCCACCCACCCTGGACAACCAGACGGCTGGCTTCGAGAACGCCAGGATCGCGAGTTCCACGCGGCCGTCAGGGAGCAACTCGACGGTGAATCGTTCCTCGCCGCTCTCGGGATGTCCAGGCAGCGTGCCGTAGGCGAAGCCTCGATGCTCTGGCTCGTCCACGAGGTAGACGACTCGACATGGCGCCCGGAGGCGGAGGCGACCGATCCCGATTCCAAGGATGAGATTGATGTCCTCGGCCGCCCTATCCGCCTCGGCCACGACGGTGAGGCCGGCTCGGCGTTGCAGCTCCCACTGCACGAGCGCCTGGGCGGCAGCATCGAAGGCGCCTTGGCCCTGCCCCACGATCCGCCGTCGGTCAGCATGGTGGTACCCGGTCGGCAGCGCACCACGGGTGCTGCCCACCTCCTCGTACGTCAGGTTTGCGGTACGCAGTGCCAGCAACGCCGACCGGCTGATCATGGCTGCGCCAGGAGTTGCGCGACGTTGGACAAGGCTTCGGCAAGATCGGCGGGAATGCGCTGCTCGTCATTCACCCAGTGGCGGATCTGCTCGGCCGCCAGCGCGGCCAGGAGCAGGTCCGCCCGTAGATCCGGATCGGCGGCGCCGCTCTCGGCGAGCAGGTAGCGGCAGTGCTGACGCCAGAAGGCGTGTGCTCCGGTGCGTAGTCGAGCTCCCGGGGCGCTGGTCTCCGACAGCACGACGAGGTCGACTTGCGCGACGACCAGGTCGAGGTAGGCCTGGACGAAGGCGGCAAGACGGGCACCGGGCGCAGCGCCGGGGCCCAGCGGCGCTGCACCGCGCAGCATCCGCTGTTGCAGCTCGCGCTCACGTTCGTCGAGCAGGGCCATGGCTAGCCCCCCTTTGTCGCCGAACCGCCGGTAGAGGGTTCCCTTTCCGACCCCGGCCTCGGCGACGATGTCGTCCATCGTGACCGCGGCGACTCCGCGGGCAGCGAATAGCCGCTCGGCGGCGGCCAGCACCCGCAACCGATTGCGGGCGGCGTCGGCACGCTCTCGGACGACCCCTGACTCGAGCACCGGCAGGTCGACACGGCCCTGGCCGACGCGCCTTCGTGCTGCTGGCGAGGCAGCGCTTGACGAAGCGGACTGTGGTCCGTTAATGTCGGTGGACATAACCGGACTCTAGTCCAATTGGCCGGTCCACGGAGAGGATCCACTGTGTCCCTACTGCACGTGTCTTCATCGCCGCGCGGTGCCGCGTCGGAGTCCCTGGCGATCGCCGAAGCCTTTCTGGTGAGCTATCGGGAGACCCACCCCGTCATGGAGGTTGACACCTTCGATCTCTGGGACGGCTCTTTGCCGGCCTTCGGACCCGAGGCCGCTCACGCCAAGATGGCGGTATTCGCCGGCAAGATCCCCACGGATGCCCAGGCCAGCGCTTGGCAGGCAGCGCAGAGAACGTTTCGCCGGTTCGATGCTGCCGATCAGTACCTGTTCAGCGTGCCGATGTGGAACACCGGGGTGCCCTACGTCCTGAAGCAGTTCATCGACGTCGTGTCTCAACCCGGCATGGTCTTCGGCTTCGATCCCAAGCACGGGTATGCCGGCCTGCTGACCGGGAAGAAGGCCGCAGTCGTCTATACCGGCGCTGTCTGGGGTGCAGACCGCGGCGCGGCGTTCGGCGTGGACCACCAGCAGCCCTTCTTCGACGACTGGTTGCGATGGGCCGGCATCAGCGACATCACCACCATCCGATTCCAACCCAATCTGGCGACCGCCGACGCCGACACCGGTCGCCGGATAGCACTCGCGCACGCCCGCGATGCCGGCAAGACCTTCTAGTCCAGGTTCCACCCATTGAAGGAGATCGACATGATCAGGACCATTGACCGTGCAGCGCTCGAGGCCGGTCTCGACGCCGGCACCGTCATCGTGATTGACGCGCTGCCCGAGTCCTACTACCTCCAGCAACACCTGCCCGGCGCCATCAACCTGGTGGCCGACGACGTGGCCGACCGGGCGGGCCAGTTGCTGCCGGACAAGAGCGCACAGATCGTCACCTACTGCTCCAACGCTTCCTGCCAGAACAGCAGCCAGGTTGCGGCCCAGCTCGAGCGGCTCGGCTACCGCAACGTCAGCAAGTACGCCGCAGGCATCCAGGACTGGACCGATGCCGGACTACCCACCCAGAGCGGCACAGTGCCGGTTCGGTCGAACAGCCCGGGATCCTCGCCGACCCCGTAGGGCCATCGCTACCCTCCGACCCAGTTCGTCGAGAGCTGACTCGCGACGGCGACGGACCCTCGCGCAGACGAGGTGAACCTCGCCCAGGATCTGCTCAATCCGATCGACAAGACGACACCGGTGTTCAGCGACACGACCGGGTCGGCCGACTGCTGTAGTTCGCCACACATCGGGTCCGCCGCGATCGGGACCGGGATCCTCGCGTGGGTGCGCTCGGCTGGTCGATCCCGCTGTTCGGCACCCTGTCGGCAATTACCTTCGTCACCCAGATCCAGACACTCTTCGGCGACTGAGCCCGATCACTTCGCACGGCCGACACTGACCGGCGTCGTCGTTCGGGTCACAGGGTGCAGGCGGCAACTAGACGGAGTTGCGCAACGGCGTTCGGCGTAGGTGGAAATACTTGAAAAAGATTGCGCTGCACCTGTTCTGGTCTCAGAAGATGTCAGACCTGGTCCGTAGTGTTTCGGTTGTGGGCATCCAGTCAGCCGAGGTCCACGCCGGAGGTTCGGTCGTCGAGCTGCCCGAAATCGGGCGCGCGCTTGGCTGGGCGGCTGGGCAGTCCTTGTGGTCGCTGTCCGATGATGAGGTGGTCGGCCGAGTCGACGCCGCGATGCGGCTTCGTGCGCTGGCCGACGCGCTGCTGTTGGCAGCGGTCGGCGAAGTCGATGCCCGCGACCTGGCCCGGCGTCGGGGCGCGAGTTCGATCCGGGCGTGGCTGCGGGATGCGCACCGCTGCGACCCGCGGGAGGCGAGCCGGCTGACGGCGACCGCTTGCGGACTGCGGTCCGGGCTGATCGCTACCCATGAGGCAATGGCCGCCGGTGCGGTAGCTTGGACCAGGCCAGGGTGATCGTCCGGTATGTCGGGGTGCTGGCCAAGGAGCTCGCCGCGCCACTGGTCGCCCGCGGTGAGGCGGACATGATCGGCTACTGCGCCCAGCTCGACCCGGTCCTGCTCGGCGTCGTCGGGCGGCGGCTGGCCGAACTGGTAGACCCGGAAGGTACCCAGGACCGCGACGGGCCGACGCCGTCGACCGCAAAGCCAAGGCGACTGCGGCACGCACCGCCACCTTGACCCCGTACGACGACAAGCCCGGCGGAATCCTGCGCGCCGTCCTGGACGCCGAGGACTACGCGACGGTGGCCGCTTGGCTGGACGCGGCGGCCGCACCACCGCCGCCGGACCCGGACGGGATCCGCGACCCACGCAGCCCCGGGCAGCGCCGCGCCGATGCCCTGCTCGCGGCCTGCGAGCAGAGCCTGGCCGGTGGG
>JACCQS010000408.1 GCA_013814015.1 Geodermatophilaceae bacterium
GAGCTGGTCGGCAATGAAGGCCATGACGAGACCTAGTGACTCTGGTGCCCCTGGAAGGATTCGAACCTTCGCTTCTACCTCCGGAGGGTAGCGCTCTATCCCCTGAGCTACAGGGGCCTGCCAACCAACCAGATCGGGTAGTTGCGGCGGCTCGCCAGGCTACACCGAGACGGTGCGGTCGGTCGCGACCGCACGCGTACGGACGGGGATGGGATGCCGGGACACCGACGGTGCCGACGCTGTCACATCGAAAGCAATCGCCCGCGATCGACCAGAGTTGGCATGCTGTGCCACCACCGGGACGCTGGTTGTGATGACATCGGCGATCGAATACTCCGCCAGCAAAGCGAGTGCCCGCCGGTCGGTCGAGGTGCCCGCCGCCAGGACCGGTAGTGCATGCACCTCGACCACCAAGCCGCGGGTGGCGATCACCCGGCGCAGCGAGCGGATCAGGGAGTCCGGACCGACGAAGGCTGCCGCCGACGTCGGCCCACCCTGCTCGGTGCGATAGCGGATGGCGACCGGCCGTACGGCGGCTCCGGCATCGATCGCAGCTTGGAACATGGCGGGACGGAACCTGCCCATCCCGGCGCCACACCACGTCGTTCCCTCCGGCGTGACCAGTACGCCGGTCCCCGAGCGCAGCACCTCGCCGACCCGTGCGACGTCGCCAGGAAGTGACCGGAGCCGGCCCCGATCGATGAAGATCGTGCCCAGCCCCCGGGCGAACCGGCCGATCAAGGGCCAGTCCGCTACCTCTCGTTTGGCCACGGCCGGCAGCGGGAAGGTCGCCAACAACGCGAGGTTGTCGATCCAGGAGATGTGGTTGGCCGCGTGCAGGACCCCTACCGGCCCTCGGTCTGTAGGCGACCAGCCGCGTACGTCGAGTCGGACCCCGAGGGCCGCGAGCAACAGGCAGGACCAGCGTCGCGCGATCCGCTGCCGGTTGACGGTGGAGAAGAAGCGCGCGCGGGTAAACACCATCGACCCCCGCAACAGGATCATGGCGCAGCGCATCGTCCGCAGGGTAACCGTTCCTGGCGAGACCTTCGGCCGCGAGCGGTCTTCTGCGCAGCTCGGTCGGCACGGTGAGCTGGGCTGCCAGCCGTTCATCGCGAACGTCCCAAGAAGTGCTGGCGATGCCGAGGACTCAGCCGGCGCAGATCGAGCAACATGAAGAAGTCCGCGCAGTCGAAGTCCGGGTCATGGGCAGGCGGCCCGCATACCCACGCGCCGAGCCGGAAATAACCGCGAAGCAGCGGTGGCATGGCGGCGCGAATTGCGGGGCTGTTCGGGTCCGGCCGCCACGGTCGGTGAGGGTTCACCGCGTACGCCTCTGGGGACAGGTGTCTTCCGGCAACCTCGTACCACACGTTCGCGGCCTGTATGCCACTGTCGGCCAGCGGGACTGACGTGCACCCAGACAGCCAGCCGTGTCCGCCGGCGACCACATATCGGACAACCGCAGACCAGAGCAGCCCGATGACCGCTCCATTGCGATGATTCGGATGGACGCAGGACCGACCCAACTCGACGAGATCATCGGCGATCGAGTTCAGCGAGCTGATGTCGAATTCTGCTGCGGCGTAACAGCCTCCGGCGACGGCTGCGCGGTCCGGGGGTAACAATCGGTACGTCCCGACCACAGATCCGTTCCGTAGTTCTCGCACGATCAGGTGGTCGCACCACGGGTCCAGTGCGTCGACATCCAGATGGGTGTGCGCCATCGCGGCGCCCCATTCGCCCGCAAAGACCTCGTGACGCAGGCGTTGCGCTTGAGCCAGTTCGTTCTCGGTTACCGCAAGGCGGACCTCGTAATTCCGCGCCCGATCGGTATGGGCGACAGTTGCGTCCGGGTGCCGAGCCGATGGTGCGGTCGAGGTTCTGGCTGGTGGGTCAGAGTGCATCGGGACGGACAACACGACCTCCTCGTACGGCGGCGTACGAGGAGGACGGTAGGAAGCTGGAACGGCGCGACGGTGAAGGACACGTGCCGTCGATACGGCGATCGGGTGTCGAGACCGCGTTGCTCCGGTTACGGGACGGGGAGCGGGGTCCCGCCTCGAGCGGTCAACATGTCGGTCAGCGTGCGGGTCTCGACAGCCTGAGAGTTGGCGATCGACCGCGCCAAGGTCCGGACCGGTCTCATATCGGCGTGTTCAGCGGCAAAACTGGCCATCTGCGCCCCACCCTGATGATGCCGGATCATGAGCTGCAAGAAGAGCTTGTCGAATTCGGCGCCTTCGGCGGCACGCAGTTCGTCCAGGTCGTCGGCCGTGGCCATCCCCGGCATCAGGCCGGCGCCGGAGCCGCTCATATCCATTCCGCCATGCCCGCCCATCCAGCTCATCGGTTCACCGGTGGACTGCGACAATCCCCACAGCGACAACCAGCCCTGCATCTCACCGACCTGGGCCAACTGCCCGGACTCGATGTCGTAGGCGATCAGCGCGATCTCCGCATCAGTGCTGCGGTCGCGGGCGAGGCCGGCCATCAACACCGCCTGACGATGGTGGATGGACATGTCCCTGGCGAACCCGGCATCCACTGAATCAGCCGTCGGGTAGTCGTTACCGCCCAGCCCCAGGATCGCCGCTCCCGCGCCGCCGATGACGATCAGCCCGGACACGAGCAGCACGCCGAGACCAATCTGCCACCAGCGGCCGGTCATAGGTCGGGCGTCCGTCGTCATGGCGTGGGGGCGGCGGGGTCCGTCACGGCGGGCCCGGAGCCGCCTTCGGCTGCCCGGGACGGATCGCCTTCGAGCAGCGGGTCGGTCAGAAACGCCGGATTGGTGCAGGTGGCTTGCTCGGGAGTGGTTTCGGGATTCTGCCGCAAGAGCTGGATGAACTGGGTGATCCGCGGATCGTCGACCGCGTCCACGAAAACTTGGTGGTTCCAGGTTTGCAGGCTGATCAAGGACGAGAGTCCGGCGTAGGGCGACATGAATATGTAGGGCTGATTTGCGACGTACTCAGTCAGCACCGAGAGATCTGCATCGCTGATGGCGTCAGGGTTGTAGGCGATCCAGACGGCGCCGTGCTCGAGCGAGTGCACAGCGTTCTCCTCACGGATCTGGTTGTCGTAGATCGCGCCGTCGCAGTCGGCCCACTCCGGGTCATGCAACCCGCCGACCCCCGGGGACTCTGGGTAGCTCTGTTCGCTCGCCACGTGACCCTCTGGGGCGTACTCCGCGACCGTGATCCCCTCGATGTCTTGGGGGGAGTCAGGGATACCCGTGGAGTTGGCCTGATAAACCGCATAGCCGATCGCGGCGCCTGCGAAGAGCAGTACTGCGACGGTGGCCGCGATCATTCCCCACGGCTTCGGCTGGCCTACTCGAACTGGAGGCGCCGTTCGGCCGCCGCCTCTACCGCCTCTTCCGCCTCTTCCGCCCGACTTGGTGGATGCCGAAGCCTTTGCTTCGCCTCGGGCGCCGGCCCCGTCGCCGAAGCGCTTGCCGGCCGATCCCGGGGAGCTCCCAGCCTTCGACGCAGCCACCTTCTTCGCTGTGACCTTCGCCGGCGCTGACTTCTTGGCAGTTGTCTTGGTCGGAGTTGTCTTGATCGGAGCCGCGGTGGCCGCCGTCGCCTTGACCGTCGCATCCGCGGCGGTAGTCGTGGAGTCCGCTTCGTCACCGGCCGGCTCCGTCGGCTCGTCAACGGGCTCAGCGGTACGGGACGTGGAGCCCGTACCGTTGCTTTTCACTCGCTGGTCGCGAGAGGTACCTGGACGATTGGGCGCGCTCTTGCGCGACCGGGAGTTGGCCATTCAGCTGCTGCCTCGGGAGGTAGGGGCGGGGTGGGCATAGGGCGGGCGGTCGGGCATGGAGGACTGCCGGGCCCGAGTGTAGAAGGTGAAGCTGAGGGCCTCAGGCTTGTGCGGGCTCGCGCCAGCACGCGAGCGGGTGCGTTGGCGCGGACTCTTCTACGATCGGAGGGTGACACCGGAGGATCTCGCAGCGGCCATTGCTCAGGTCGTCGAACGGGCAGTGACTGCGGGCGAGTTGTCAGTCGGGTTGCCCGGTGACGTGGTTGTCGAGCGGCCCAAGAC
>JACCQS010000418.1 GCA_013814015.1 Geodermatophilaceae bacterium
CGGCCCGCCGGCGTCGTCCCGGATCCGTTCGCAGAATTCGGCGGCCTCGACCAGCCGCTCGGCGAGCATGGACCACGCCGCCTCCCGGTGTGGGATGAGGTAGTCGCTCTCGTAGAACAGCTCGAAGCTCGGGCCGGCAGTCCGGCCGGGGTGGTCGGGTCCGGCCGGCAGCGTGGTGATCAGGTCGCCGAGCGGTTTGATCGCTCGGAACATCAGCCCCATGCTGAGGTCGGTCAGCGTAGCGAGTTGGGCGTCGGTCTCCTCGGTATGCGCGAAGTAGCGCTCCAGCGTCAGCAGCAGGATCTCGTAGGAGACGTTGAACAGGTCGGCGCAGCGGCCAGCGACCGGATCGGTGATCAACGGCACGTCGCTGGCATGTTCGCAGGGCCGGACGTTGGCCACCAGCACCGGGCGTACCGGGTCGAAGGCGGGGTTGGCCGCCGTCAGCTGCTGGAGCTCATCGAGGATCGCGACGAACTGGCCGAAGTGGGCCTCTCGCCAGTCGCCCCGCGGGCCCTCGCCCTGTTCCAGGATCTCCTCGATCGCAAGGCATGCCGTGCCGAGGTCGGTGACGGCGATCAGTTCCGGCCAGCGGAAGTTCGCGGCGGTGGCCTGCGCTCTGGGTGGACCGATGAACAGCGACTGCTCGCCGAGCTTCGCGGCCAGGTTTGTGAAGCCTTCCTCGATCGACCGGTAGAGGTGGCCCACTGTGGCGAAGTCCTGCAGCCGCGGCACGATGTCACCGGTTTGCATCATCGCGGGCGCCGCCCGCCGGACCGCCGCCAGGCCCTCCGCGTCGTCCAGGGCCATGCCCTCCGGGCGCTCCAGAAACATGAAGTGCTGCAGTGCCTGCTCCCCGAACGGGAGCAGTGCCAGCGTCACCCCCGCCGGGTAATGGCCTGCTGGGTTCGGCAGGTTCGGTCGGGCCAGATGCGGCGCCCCACCAATCGCGGTCATCAGGTTCTGCACCAGCGTCAGGTGCAGCATCTCCTGGGTCGCAACGTGTGAGATCTTCCGCCGCCACCGTGTGGTCGCCGCGAGCTCAGTGTCGGTCAGTCCCTCGTCCGCGTGCTGCTTGAGGGAGAAGGCGGCAAACAGGTACTGACACATGATGCCGTGCTCCAGCTCCGCCGCTTGGGCGAGCATGTACAGCAACGCCTCCCGATGCTCGATCACGAACGGCGCCTCCGGAGCGGCGCGGCCGCCCCTGGTGGCGATCACCTGCGCCAGCCGGCCCCTCCCCGCGTCCGGCTCTTTCTCCGCTTTCGGCTGGAGCGCCCGCTCTGGCGCCGGCTCCGCGCAAGCCGTGCTGTCGTCCATTCCGACTCCATCTGCTGTCGCCGAGCACTGACTTGCGGCTAGCGCTCGCGCCTGGTCGAGAGCCCCGTAACCTCACGTTGACAGAGTGATTACAAGATTACGAGACCATGATTGCATGCTTGTACAGTGCCGCGGTACGGCAAGGCGCGGCGGTAGAGCACCCAGCATCTGCCGTAGGACACCAGCGAGATCCGCAAGCGAGGAGTCGAGGATGACGGTTACCCGGCGGGCCTGGCAGCGGCCTGCCCTGCGAACCGATGAGGAGTTCGAGCAGCACCGCGCGGTGAGTTGGCTGGATCTGTTCTTCGACCTGGTGTTCGTCGTCGTGATCGCCCGCCTCGCCCACCATCTGGCCGGCCATATCGACGCTGCGGGCGTCGCGACCTTCGCGGTGCAGTTCCTCGCGGTGTTCTGGGTATGGAACGGGTTCACCTACTACACCGAGCGGTTCGAGTCCGACGGGCTGGAGAACCGGCTGCTCACGTTCCTCGCGATCGTGCCGGTGGCCGGCCTCGCGGTCTTCGGCGAGGAAGGGCTGGGCGATACCTACGTCGGTTTTGCTCTGGCCTACCTGCTCGCCCGGGCGGTGAACCAGGCCGGTTGGATCCGAGCGGCTTTGCAGGTGCCACTGTTCCTGCCGGTGGCGCTCCGTTTCCTGACCGGATACTTCATGGCGACCGTTGTCATCCTGGCCAGCTTCGCCACGGGGGGGACGACTCGGGTGCTGTTGTTCACTGCGGCGGTCGTGCTGGAGATCGCCACCCCCTACTTCACCGTCGCCCACCAGACCGGCCTGCCGAGGCTGTCGACCTCGAAATTCCCGGAACGTTTCGGACTGTTCACGATCATCGTGCTGGGTGAGTCCGTGGTCGGGGTGATCGTCGGGCTGTCGGAGTTGGAGGACCGCGG
>JACCQS010000419.1 GCA_013814015.1 Geodermatophilaceae bacterium
ATCGTCGAAGCACTCGAGGGGGGTGGGCAGACCCTCGAACAGGCGCTGACGCTGTGGGAGCGCGGGGAGGTACTGGCCCAGGTTTGCCAGAGCTGGCTGGACAACGCCAGGGAGCGTCTGGAAACCGCGCGGACCGCCCAGGCCGACGCAACCCCGAGCACCAGCGACCCCTGACCGCCCCGACTGGCGAATGTCGCCGTTATGCGCACAAAGGTCAGGAACCGCCCCCGATCAGTCGCCGTTGTGCGCATAACGGCGGTTGGGGTTCAGCCGCGGTAGGGGGTCAAGGACTCGGCCAGGGTGCGCAGTTCGTCCTGACTCGCGCTGCCGGTGACAACCAGTCGCAGGTCGCCGTCGTTTCGGAGGTACAGCGCCTCTCCACGCCCGGTACTGAACTCCTCCCAGGATTCACCACCCAGCCGCAGCGCCCCGACACCGGTCGCGCCGGTCAACAGGTCAGTCATCAGCCCGGAGGCGGAGTCGGTGCTCACCGCGTACCGGGCAAATTCCTCGCTCGGGGTCAGGTAGCCGATCGTCAGGGTCACCACGCCGGGCTGCCCGCCCTCCGGTGTGACGTCGACACTGGTCGGACGCCAGGCCTCGGCCAGATCCGGCACCGGTAGCACCACATCGGTGAGCGAGGCCGCGTACCTGATCGAGTTCGACGGGTCGATCTCGGTGACCGGGTCCTGGGTCTGCGGGGAGCAAAAGTAGGCCAAACCGAGCACCATGACGACCAGCGGCAGCATCGAGCGCAACATGTTTGCCGCGGTCATCTTGCCGAGCCGGCCGGGCGGCCCGGCCCTGGACTCCGCTGCCATGTCACTAGGATCGCAGCAGCCCCAGGCCAGTTCTCGACCCAGGGAGCCATCGCATGACGCAACCCACCGATATCCCCCCTCCCGGCGAGATGCCCGCGCCGGATCGCAACCTCGCGATGGAGCTCGTACGGGTGACCGAGGCGGCGGCGATGTCAGCGGGCCGGTGGGTCGGACGCGGGGACAAGAACGGCGGCGACGGCGCAGCGGTCGATGCCATGCGCAAGCTCATCGGCACGGTCTCGATGAACGGGGTCGTGGTCATCGGCGAGGGTGAGAAGGACCAGGCCCCGATGCTCTACAACGGGGAGCTCGTCGGAGACGGCACCGGGCCGTTCTGCGACGTCGCCGTGGACCCGATCGATGGCACCACATTGATGGCCAAGGGAATGCCGAACGCCGTCGCCGTACTGGCCGTGGCCGAACGCGGTGCCATGTACGACCCATCGGCTGTCTTCTACATGGACAAGCTCGCCGTCGGGCCGGAAGCAGTCGACGTCGTCGACATCACCGCACCCGTCGCCGAGAACATCCGCCGGGTGGCCAAGGCGAAGAACAGCGACGTCGCGGACGTCATCGTCTGCATTCTCGACCGACCCCGGCACGAGAAGCTGGCCCGCGAGGTTCGGGACGCCGGGGCGCGGATCCATTTCATTTCCGATGGGGACGTCGCCGGCGCCATATCCGCCGCCCGCGAAGCCACCGGCGTGGACATGCTGATGGGAATCGGCGGCACTCCTGAGGGGATTATCACCGCCTGCGCCCTCAAATGCATGGGCGGCGGACTGCAGGCCAGGCTCTGGCCACGCGACGAGGAGGAACGCCGCAAGGCGCTCGACGCCGGGCATGACCTGGACCGCGTCCTGCACATCGACGACCTGGTCCGTGGCGACAACGTCTTCTTCGTGGCCACGGGTATCACCGACGGCGACCTGCTCCGCGGAGTGCACTACCGCTCCGGAGGCGCGACCACGCAGTCCCTGGTCATGCGATCCAGGTCCGGCACGATCAGGCAGATCGAGAGCTGGCACCGCTTGGAGAAGCTGCGCACGTTCTCCGCGATCGACTTCGAGCACGCCGGCGGCGTACCGAGCTAGGAAATCCTGCCCAGGACGCGGTCGAGGTAGTCGTTGGCGAAGCGGCCGTACGGATCGACGGTGTCCCGAACCGCCAGGAACTCGCCGAAGCGCGGATAGCGTTCTCGCAGCGTGTCCGCGGCCTGGTAGTGCAACTTGCCCCAGTGCGGTCGACCGTCCAGGTCTTTCATCACCGCTTCCACCGCACGGAAGTACTTCTCATACGCCTGCCCCCTGAACATGTGGACCGCGAGGTAGGCGGAGTCGCGCCCCGAAGCGGTGGACAGCGGGATGTCGTCGGCGGCGGTGAAGCGCACCTCCACCGGGAAGGACACCTTAAGGTCATTGTGCTCGATGACCCGCCCGATGCCGGCCAGCGCGGCGGGTACGGCGTCGGCCGGTACGCCGTACTCCATCTCGACGAATCGAACGCGCCTGCGGGAGACGAAGACCCGGTGGGACGCGTCGGTGTAGGTGCGGCGTCCCAGTGACCGGGCGGTCGACGTGTTGATCGCCGGGATGAGGGACGGGCGCAATCGACCGAGCCGGCAGGTCAGCCCGAACACGCCGTTGCTGAACACCTCGTCCTCGAGAAAGGCCCGGCGCCGACTCAGGGGCTCCGGGGCTGAGCCGGCGGGCAGCCGGTTGTTGCGTTTGGTCAGCGCTGTTTGGGTGTGCGGGAACCAGAAGAACTCGAAATGGTCGTTCTCGGCGACGAGTGCATCGAGATCGTCCAGGACCGCTGGAAGTGCCATCGGGCGTTCCTGGGCGCGCAACACGAACGCCGGCTCGGCCTGCAGGGTGACGGTGGCGAGGATGCCGAGCGCGCCGAGCCCGATCCGGGCTGCCCTGAACAGCTCGGGGCTTTCCTCGGCGCTGCAGGCGATCACCGAGCCGTCGGCCAGCACGAGCTGCAGGGCTCGCACCTGGGTGGCCAGGCCGCCCAGCGACCGCCCGGTGCCGTGCGTTCCGGTCGAGATGGCGCCCGCCAACGTCTGCCGATCGATGTCACCCAGATTGCTCAACCCGAGACCGTGTTCGGCCAGCTCGGTGTTGAGACGGTGCAGCGGCATACCGGCTTCGACGGTGACCAGACCTGTGGCTGCGTCGGCGGAAACCAGCTCACCAAGCCGGTCGAGTCGCACCTGGACCCCGTCAGTCAGGCCGATCGCGGTGAACGAGTGACCCGAGCCGATCGCCTTGACCCGCCGGCCCTCGCGGGCGGCCGAGGTGACGAAACCCGCCAGCTCGCCGACGTCGCGCGGTCTGGCGACCACAGCCGGTCGGGCGACTTGGTTGCCGGCCCAGTTGTGCCACGCGGTGCCTGGGGTCACTGCCCGGGATCGGGGGATCGAGTGTTGTTCGCTGCGGCGCTGGATACGGCAAGTGTTGTGGCACCGGCTGCACCACTACTCAGCCGCCGGTGCAGGCCGACGACGTACCAGAGCCCCGCCACCGCCAGTACGCCCAGCGCGACATAGGTCGCATTCCTAAACTCCGAGGGCAGGATCAGAGCTAGGAGCACGGCCGTGAGCCACACCAGCGCGGCAACGAAAACTGGCGTGGCCCAGCGACCGAGGCTGAACGCTTCGGGCAGGGCGGCCATCTGGCGCCGGCGCAATCCGTAGGCGATGACCGTCAGCAAGTAGACGAGATAGGGCAGCAGCGTGGCGGCGCCGACAAGCGTGCCGAAGGCGTTTCCGTTCGCGTATCCGTAGAACATCAACGCGAGGCAGATGACCAGGGAGACGAGCAGGGCGACAACCGGTGTCTTGGTCTTCGGGTTCACCCGACGCAGCGCCGTGGACCCGGGCAACAGGTTGTCGCGGGCCATCGCGAAGATCAGCCGGGCACTGGCGGCCGCGGCCACCACGGTCAGCGCGAACATCGAGAACACGACGACGAGCAGGAGCACCTTGGTCAAGGTTTCGCCGAGCCAGAAAAAGATGATGTCGGCCAACGGAACCGGCGAGGCTTGCACCGAGGCAAGGTCGGGGATCGCGAGGGTGAAGCCGATCAGCGTGAGCATCCCGAGCACGCTGGAGATAACGACCGACAAGATGATCGCTCGCGGCACGGTACGCCGGGCGTTCACGGTCTCCTCGCCCATGTCGGCGGCGGCCTCGAACCCCACGAGGGTGTAGACGCCGATCAGCGCCGCAAGGACGACGGCGTACCACAGCGGCTGACCCGGCAGGGTCTCGGTCTGGCCCAGAAAGCCGACTCCGTGCCCGTCGGGGCTGCCCTTGGCCACCCAGAGGAAGAAGACCGCCGCGGCCAGCCCGATGGTTCCGACGATCTCGGTGACGACGGCGACGTTGTTGACCCGGGTGGCGAGTTGATGCTGATCAGGTTGATGCCGAAAGCCGCGACGATGAGGACGACGGCAATGAAGAGCAGCAGCCGAGGGTTCTCGACGTTCCAGCCGAAGACGGTGGCCAGCAGTGGTGAGGCCGCGAGATAGAGAATGCCGGAGATGCCCACGGCGGAATACATGATGCCGAGACTGCCCACCACGTAGCCGTACCGCGGGCCGACGAGCCGCGCTGCCCACTGATAGTTGGCGCCGGCCAGCGGGATCCGGGTGGCCAACTCGGCGAAGATCAGGGCGACAAGGGTCTGCCCCACGGCAGCAACCGGCCACAGCCAGATACTGGCCGGACCGAGGTGGGTGATGGCGAATCCGAAGTTGAGGAAGATGCCGGTCGTGATCGAGATGATCGAGAAAGCGACCGAGAAGACCGCGAACAACCGCAGCACGCGCTTGAGCTCTTGTCGATAGCCGAACTCGTTGACCGCACCTTCCTCGGTCCCTGGCGCGATCTGGCCTGCTGACATGCGATCCTCCCGAGTACGGCAGGTCCTGGCCGCCAACCAGATTGCGGCGGGGGTCCTAGCGGCACAGCATGGGGCGTCGGACCGACATGGTCAAGCGTCTAGGACGATCGACTCAGTCGCTCGGCCCGTATCCTGCGCAGGACGGCCGCTGCATCGAGGAGGCAAGATGGCGCGGGTCGCAGCGCACGATCGACGTCAGCAACTGATCGAGGCCGCAATACGGGTCGCCGAGCGCGACGGCATCGCGGCCACCACGACCCGCCGGATCGCCACCGAGGCGGGTGCGAGCCTGGCCACCGTGCACTACTGCTTCCGCTCCAAACAAGAGCTGTTCGAACAAGTGCTCACGGCGATCATCACCGAACTGAGCGAGGCCGCCCAGGCAGACATCCGACCCGGCCGGGACGCGGCGACGCTCTGCGCGAAGGATGCGCGCACTGTGGGTCGTCGTCGAGAAGGAGCCCGGAAAACAGCAACTGACCTACGAACTCACGCACTACGCGCTGCGTCAGCCGGGTATGGAGAGCTTCGCGCAATGGCAGTACGAGACCTCCTACGCCGCCTGCACGGCGCACCTGGAAGGGGTCGCCGACGCAGCTGGAATCGTCTGGTCGATCCCGATGCCGGTCCTCACCCGGATGCTGATGACGGTGATCGACGGAGTGGTGCTCGGCTGGCTCGTTGATCGGGACAGCGATTCGGCGCTGGCCGCCCTGGACGCTCTGGCTGACCTCCTGGCCACGTTGGCCGTGGAGGACGGCTAGATTTCCCCTGGCGCCAGGGTCGGGGAAATGGATGCGAGCCTGCCCGAGCGGCTGCCATCCGGGCAGCGGCAACCTACCCGCCGCCGCGCCAGTCGGGATGTCGACGCCCCCGGTCTTCTCGCTGTTCGGCGACATCGTGGTCAGCGGACGCTGGCGCGCGGCGGACGAGGTCAGGGTCCGGACGGTTTTCGGTGACGCGAAGCTGGATCTCGCCGAGGCAATAAGCGACGACGACGTTCTGCACCTGCGCTGTGCGACCACGTTCGGCGACATCTCCGTGCAGGTCCCCGCCGGGGTGGAGGTGGAGCTCACCGGACTGTCGGTGTTCGGAGATCGCCGGCTGGAACTTGCTCCGTTGCCACGGATCACCGGAAGCCCGCTGATCCGGTTGCATGCCTCGACGGTCTTCGGCGACGTACGCGTTCGCAGTGCCGGTGTCCCCCAGGTCGCCTCGCTGTGGCGGCGAGCACTGGACCGGCTGAGCCCACCGCCTCCGACGGCACTGCCCCACCGACCTAGGCAGGGACCGTCAGATGCAAGTAGCGTCGAGCAACGATGACCGATGAAGAAGTAGTCCTCACCCACCCACGCGGCGAACTCAGGATGCCGGTCGTCCCAGCCACCGAGGGGTCTCGGGGGATCAACGCCGGGAAGCTGCTGTCCAGCACGGGCATGGTCACGCTGGACAACGGCTTCGTGAACACGGCTTCCTGCTCGTCGGCGGTGACCTATATCGACGGTGACGCCGGAATTTTGCGTTATCGCGGGTACTCGATCGATCAGCTCGCCGAGAAGTCGACGTTCATCGAAGTCTCGTACCTACTGGTCTACGGCGAGCTGCCCTCCGCCCAGCAGCTCAATGACTTCGATCAGCAGCTGCGGCGGCACACCTTGTTGCATGAGGAGCTGAAGCGCTTCTTCGAGGGATTTCCGCGCGACGCGCACCCGATGCCGGTGCTGTCCAGCGCTGTCAGCGCACTGTCGACCTTCTATCAGGACTCACTCGACCCGTTCGACGACGATCACGTCGAGATCTCGACGCTGCGTCTGATGGCCAAGCTGCCGACCATCGCGGCGTACGCTTACAAGAAGTCGGTGGGCCAGCCGATGCTCTATCCACACAACTCCCTGGGGTTGGTGGAGAACTTCCTGCGGATGACCTTCGGGTTTCCGGCCGAGCCGTACGACCTCGACCCGGATCTGGTCAAGGCCCTGGACATGCTCTTCATCCTGCACGCCGACCACGAGCAGAACTGTTCGACCTCGACCGTACGGCTCGTCGGGTCCAGTCACGCCAACCTGTTCGCCTCGGTATCGGCCGGGATCAACGCCCTGTTCGGCCCGTTGCATGGTGGCGCCAACCAGTC
>JACCQS010000429.1 GCA_013814015.1 Geodermatophilaceae bacterium
GCCTCTGGGCGAGCGCCGCGCTACCGTCGGACTCCCACGGCAACGTCTCCCAGGCCACTGCCCACGGGGAGTACATGACCGTCATCATCGCCCCTTTCGTGGTACTCCGAGAACTTTAACATAAGTGAAAGCCACTATGCTTATGTTAAGCGCAGCGAAGATAGGCGTGGTGAAGGTTCACTCTTCCGCCGTCTCATACGACTGCGACGTACTCGACGAGCGACTCAGGCGACGGAGTGCAGCTCGAAGCGCAGCCCGAGCGCGTTCGTGACCTTCAGGATCGTCGACCAGGTTGGGTTGCCCTCTTCTGAAAGCGCCTAGGGGTGACCGGACCGGGCTTCGAGGTCCATGATGGCTCTAGCGATACCGATTCCCGTTCAGGTGCCCGCCTGAGTCGCCTGAGTCGCCGGAGCCGAGGAGACCGCCATGACAACAGCCAAGACCGTCGATTCCGCCACGAAGCGGAGCCGGTGGGCCTTCCTCACTGACGGGCCACCGATCCGCAAGCCGGTCTTCTACGCGGCGGTGACCGGAGTCCTGGTGATGGCGTCCTGGGCGATCTTCGCGCCTGACCAGGCCGAGTCGGTCATCGGTGATGCGGTAGCCCGGGTCGTGGACTGGTTCGGGTGGTTCTACGTACTCTTGACCACAGCGGTGCTGGTCTTTGTGCTCTACCTGGCCATCTCTCGCTACGGCGCCATCAAGCTTGGTCCGGACCACTCCAAGCCACAGTTCTCCACGTTCGCCTGGGCCTCGATGCTCTTCGCCGCCGGTATTGGCACCGACGTGATGTTCTACGCGGTCGCCGAGCCCGTCAGCCAGTACATGGCGCCACCGACCGGAGACCCCGAGACCATCGCAGCCGCCCGCGAGGCGACGGTGTGGACCTTGTTCCATTACGGGATCTCAGGCTGGGGCCTGTACGCGTTGATGGGGATGGCGCTGGGCTACTTCACCTACAGGCTGAACATGCCGCTCGCGGTGCGCTCGGCGTTGTACCCGATCTTCGGGCGCCGGATCGACGGCGGGCTCGGCCACGCGGTCGACACGGCCGCCGTGCTCGGCACCATCTTCGGGGTCGCCACCAGCCTCGGCATCGGGGTGGTGTTCCTCAACCAAGGTCTCAACATCCTCTTCGACGTACCCGTGGGCATCGGCGCCCAGATCGGCCTTGTCGTCCTGGCCGTGGCGATGGCCGCCATCTCGGCCACCACGGGTGTCGACCGAGGCATCCGCTTCCTGTCGCAGCTCAACGTCATCCTGGCCCTGGGCCTCGCCGCCTACGTGCTGTTGACCGGCCGTACGAGCTTCATCATGAACGCCGTCGTCATGAACGTCGGCGACTACGCTCAGACCTTCCCCCGCAAGACGATGGAGACTTTCGCGTTCGACGGCGCGACCGAGTGGATGTCGCTGTGGACGCTGTTCTTCTGGGCCTGGTGGATTGCATGGGCGTCCTTTGTGGGGCTGTTCCTGGCCCGGATCTCCCGCGGAAGGACGATCCGGCAGTTCGTCGCCGGGACGATGATCATCCCCTTCACCTACATCGTCATGTGGATCTCGATCTTCGGCAACGCCGCGCTCGAGAGGATCCGGGGAGGTGACGACGCGTTCGCCGATGCTGCGCTGGCTTCCCCCGAGGCGGGCTTCTACTTGTTGCTGGAGGAGTACCCCCTCTCCGGCGTCGTGATCGCCGTCTCGGTCTTCGTCGGGCTTCTCTTCTACGTCACCTCGGCCGACTCGGGCGCGCTGGTCATGGGCAACCTCTCGTCGGAGCTTCGCTCGGTCCAGGACGACGCCGCGCCCTGGTTGCGCATCGTGTGGGCCTCGGCGACCGGGCTGCTGACCATCGCGGTGCTGGCGGTGGGCGGCATCTACGCACTGCAGTACGCCACGGTGATCTTCGGGTTGCCGTTTGCCTTCGTCATCGTGCTGGTCATGGTCGGCCTGCTCAAAGCACTACGGGTCGAGGGCCGGCGCACCGGGGCCGTCACTCGCGCGCTGCCGATGATGCTGTCGGTGTCGGGTCGCGACGCCGACACCGACACCGAAGGGCTCGACGAGTCGTCGTGGAAGGCGCGCCTGGCACGTGCGGTCAACTTCGTCGACGTGGAGGCCGCGACGGCGTACCTCGACTCCGTGGTCCGACCCGCGCTCACGGAGGTCGCCCATGAACTGGAGGACCGGGGGGTCCGCACCGAGGTGACCCAGGGGGTCGGTGATGGCGAGGACGACGGGCTGACCTGGGTGGAGCTGCGCACGCGCGAAGGCGACGACCCGTTTGTCTACCGTGTGCAGGTCCACGAGTCACCGGTGCCGACGTACGGCGGCCGGATGATCGGTGACCGCGACCAGTACGCCCGTCTGGAGGTGCACACCGTCGATGGTGGACAGGGCTACGACGTGATGGGTTTCTCCGCCAACCAGGTCAACCACGACTGCCTCAACCAGTACGAAGGGCACCTCGAGTTCCTGCGCCTCACCTGATCGCCAGCCGCTTGGGCGGCTGCTAGGCGCGCCCGCGAACCAGTGCCCGCCACGACGACCACCCTGCAATGCCCAATACTTCAATGATCCGTGAGTGTCGACTCCGGTCCTCGAGACCAAGCTGTTCGCGCCGGCCAAGCGCGCTGAGATCAGGGCCAGCCTTGCCGAGGCTCGATACATCGACCCTTCCGAGGGGTGTGTTGCGTTGTTCGATCACGAGAGAGGCCAAGGCGACGACCGCTGACGCGGGATTCAGATTGCTGGCCTCAGTTCGTCGAATGCGGTGGCCAGCCGGAACGTCCGTGCCGTGTCGATGGCGAGCTCGTAGTGGCCACGGCGCAGGTTCAGGACGAATGCGTGGCCTCGGATCAGAACGCTCGCCGTCGGGTGGGTCTTGAGTCCGCGCATCGGGCGGAGTCTGGCTTACGCGCGGATGAAACCCATCAACTCGTGCTGAGGTGGGCCGCCGAGGGAAGGTCCGTCTCGAGATTGGCCATATGGTGCACCATACAACAGTTGAAGGACACATCAAGGCTTGCGCTGTTCCGTTCATGGAACGGCGGATTCTGGCGTCATCGCAACACGACGTCGCCGATCAGCTCGATGTCGCGTGCCGGGTTCAGTAGAGGCTTTGAACTGATGTGCCGACGGTAGTCGGTTCGGGGTTGTGCAGGTAGTGCTGCTCCTCGAACTCGACGGGCGGCACGAGTCCGATCTCGCTGTGGAGCCGTCTGTGGTTGAACCAGTCGATGTACTCGGCGACGGCGATCTCGAGGTCGTCGATGGACTTCCATGGGCCTTTGTTGCGGACCAGCTCGGCCTTGAACAGCGAGTTGAACGCCTCGGCGAGGGCATTGTCGTAGCTGTCACCGGTGGATCCGACCGACGCGACCGCGCCGGCCTCGGCCAGCCGCTGGGTGTAGCGCACGGCCAGGTACTGAACTCCCTTGTCCGAATGTGCAATGACACCGGTGGTGTCGTGGCCGGCGTGCTGTCGGGTCCACAGCCCCATCTCCAGAGCGTCCAGGGCGAGGTCGGTGCGCAGGCTCTTCGACAACTGCCACCCCACCACCCGGCGGGAGTAGACGTCGATGACGAACGCGGCATAGACCCAGCCGGCGAAGGTGCAGCAGTAGGTGATGTCGGCGACCCAGACCCGGTTCGGCGCCGGCGCCTTGAACTCGCGATCGAGCAGGTCGGGTCGTGTGTCCGGACCACGTCCCGGGATCGTGGTGCGTGGTCCTTTGGCGCGGCTGATCCCGCGCAGCCCCTCACCGCGCATCAGCCGGTGCACGGTGCACCGCGCGATCCGGTGGCCGCGACGGTACAGCTCGGCGTGCATCTTGCGGACCCCGTAGACGCCGTAGTTCTCCGCGTGAACCCGACGAATCACCTCCAGGCGCTGCCCGTCGGCCACCGCACGCGCCGAGGGCGGCCTGGACTTGGCGGCGTAGTAGCTGCTCGGGGCGATCTTGGTCCCGGCCTTGGTCAGGACCTCACAGATCGGCTCGACCCCGAACCGCTCACGGTGCTGGTCGATGTAGTCGACCAGCGCCGCGGTGCTCACTTCAGCTTGCGGTCGAGCTCCGCTGCGGCGAAAAACGCCGACGCCGTCCGCAAGATCTCGTTCGCCCGCCGCAGTTCCTTGTTCTCACGCTCCAGCTCGACGATGCGCTGAGCCTCGGCGGTCGTGACGCCCGGCCGGTGGCCCTGGTCGATCTCAGCCTGAGAGACCCAGTTCCGCAGCGTCTCGGGGTTGATGCCCAACTGATCACCGACACGACGAAGAGCGCCACTCCTCGTCGCGGGGTCACGCCGCAGATCAACCGCCATCCGGATCGCTCGCTCCCGAAGCTCCTCAGGGTACTTCCTCGGTGCTGCCATGACTCTCATCCTTCCGTGGAATGAGAGCCTCCATCAGACCCGGCACGCGACACCCCGCAGAACGAGTCGAACGAGTCGAACGAGTCAAGCGCGCCATGAGTCCCTGAGCCACTGTTGGATACGACTAGACCAACGTAACAACAAATC
>JACCQS010000434.1 GCA_013814015.1 Geodermatophilaceae bacterium
CAAGTCGTATCCCTACGAGCTGCTCGAGGCTCGCGATTTGGTCGCTGATCGTAGAGAGGCTGTAGCCGAGTCGCGAGGCAGCTTCCCGAAACGACCCTGTGCTCTCGACTGCGTCGAGCGCAAGGAGATGTCGCAACTCAATGCGCTGCCATGATTGATCGACTCCTCCGATCATTCTGCCGAGTATATCCGGCTAGACCTTTCGCGGTTTGGGTGCCATGGTCGCGCCGAGGACATGGTCGAATGGAGGCACTGATGTCGGCAACCACCGCGCTCGCAGAAGCGATCGACTTGAAGCGTTACCCGATCGACGACATGGATGGGCCTGCCGGCCGCGCGCTGCAGCAGCGGTGCCGCGATCAGCTCAGGTCCCTCGGGGCCTGCGACCTCGAGGGGTTTCTGCGTGCTGACGCGGTGACCAACGTGGTGAACAGCGTGGAGGGTTTGCAGTCGCTTGCCTTCCGCACAGAGACGAACCACAACCTCGAGTTCTCGGGACGCGAGAGCGAGCTCGACGCCGACGACCCGCTGCGCATCCAAGTGCGATCGGCCAAGTCGGCCGTCGCGTATGACCAGATCCCAGAGGATTCGCCGCTCCGCGCGGTTTACGAATCGGATCTGCTGACGCGGTTCGTGGGAGCGGCGCTCGAGGTCGAGCCGATCTACCGCCAAGCCGACGAGATCGGTGCGCTCAACGTGATGTTCTACGGCCAAGGCGACGAGCTGGGCTGGCACGTGGATAACGCCGACTTTGTCGTGACGCTCATGCTCCAAGCTGCCAAGTCGGGCGGCGCCTTCGAGTTCGTCCCGATGCTTCGTGCGCCCGACGATCCGAACCCGGACGGCGTTCGCGCGCTTCTCTCCGGTGAGCGCGCAGGTGTGCGCAACCTGAGCCCCGAACCGGGCACGCTGGCGTTGTTCCGAGGCCGTCTCAGTCCCCATCGGGTCACGCCGATCGAGGGCGGCACTCCGCGTATCAACGCGGTGCTTTCTTACGCGACCAGGCCCGATGCCACGCTGAGCGCGACCGCTCGACGGATCTTCTTCGGCCGGGACTAGGCACGTGCGCCGAACGGGAGTCGCTCGTGAAGGCCTGCTGCTTGGCAGCGGGGGCTGGATCCCAACCGAGCGCCGGGAAACGACGTGCGTGTTCATCCGAAGCGGCGATCAGGGACTCGTGCTCGATGCGGGCACCGGACTGCGGCGGCTGGTGTCAAGCTCGGGACTGCTCACCGGCGTCCGGAAGCTCGCCATCGTGCTGACGCATTTCCACCTAGATCACGTGTGCGGGCTCAGCTACGTCCCGGCGTTGCCCGTAACCCCTACGATCTGGGCTCCGGGGCTCTGGCTCTACGGACAGCGCAGCGAGGAGCTCCTCGCTCCGCTGCGCTCCGCCCCGATCTCGTCGTCAGAACCGAGCGATCTGGGAGGCGTGCGCGAGCTGCAGCCAGGCGCCCAGTCGATCGGCGGGTTCCAGATCCATGCACGCGAGCAACGCGCACACTGGGCTCCTACCGCCGGATTGCGGGTCGGCGACGAGCTGGCGCTGATCACGGACACGGCGTACGACCCGGAAAGCGTCGTGTTCGCTCGTGATGTCACCCACCTGCTTCACGAGGCGTGGTCATGCTCAGCAAATCCCGTCGCTGAGAGTGGAGACGCAACCGCGGCCCAAGCGGGTCAGGTCGCCGAGGAAGCCGGCGCCCATCACCTGACGCTCATGCACATCAACCCGTTGCTCAGGTCCGAGGAAGAGCTCTTGGCGGACGCGCGCGCGTTCGCGCCCCGCGCCCAGCTCGGACACGACTGCGCCTCATTGCGGCTTGATCGAGTCCCGTTGCGCAGTAGCGGAGCACGCCGCAGCAACAACCAACTCTTCGCCCGTGAGGAGGTTTGACGATGAGCGAGATCCAGCGGCGGATTGACGAGATCCGCTTCCGCAACAGCGAGGTGGAGAACCACCTCATCGACAGCTACCGGGGGGGCTCGATAGACCGGCGGGAGTTCGTCCGCCGGGGCAGCGTGCTGGGCATGTCGCTGGGATCGCTGGGCTTCCTGGCGAGCGCCTGCGGCTCGGGCAAGAAGGACAGCGGCGGAGACGGCGAGTCGTCGGCCAGCAGCTCCGACCAGCTCAGCGCCAAGGTCAAGCCGGGCGGCAAGGTCACGGTCGGGATCAACTCGCCGGCCGGCGCCATCGACCCGTTCAAGGTGGCCGACGATGGCGGCGTCGCCGTGCTTGCGCAGGCCTCGGAGTACCTGGTCTGGTCGGACTCCAAGCTCAACGCGGTGCCGCGGTTGGCCGTGAGCTGGAAGCCGAATGCCGACGCGTCGGAGTGGACGTTTAAGATCCGCCAGGGCGTCAAGTTCCACGACGGCACGCCGATGACGGCCGAGGACGTGGCCGAGTCGATCAACCGCCTGGCCGACCCCAAGAGCGGCTCGCAGGCGTTGTCGGCCTTCAACGGGGTGATCGGCAAGGACAGCGCCAAGGCCACCGATGCCAACACGGTCGTGTTCTCGCTCGACTCGCCCAACGGGAACTTCCCGTACCTGCTGAGCTCGGACAACTACAACACGGTCATCCTGCCCAAGACGTACAACGACAACTACGAGAAGAACTGGACGGGCACGGGCCCGTTTAAGATCGACATGTTCAACCAGGGCGAGAGCGCCACCTTCGTCAAGAACCCCGATTACTGGGACAAGGGCCGCCAGCCCAACCCGGACAACACGGAGATCCGCTTCTACGCCAAGGAGGAGGCGCGCGTGTTCGCCCTGCAGTCGGGCGAGATCGATGCCGTGGTCCAGTTCTCGGCGGGTGACGGCCGCGCGCTGCTGACCGACCCCAACGTCCAGACCGTGGAACTGCTGGCCGCCACGCACCGGCAGGTACACATGCGCACGGACCGCGCGCCGTTTAGGGACAAGCGCACGCGCCAGGCGATGGCGCTGCTGCTCGACCGCCAAGGCATGGTCCAGGGTCTCTTCCAGGGCAAGGCCAAAGAGGGCAATGACAGCCCGTTCTCGCCGCTTTACAAGTACACGGCCAAGGACGTGGCGCAGCGCCAGCAGGACATCGCCAAGGCCAAGCAGCTGCTTTCGGACGCAGGCCAGTCGGGCGGCTTTACGGTCGAGCTCGACACCTGGGACGGCTTTGAGATCCCCGACCTCGCGCAGCTCATCCAAAGCAACGCGAAGCAGGCCGGGATCAACATCCAGCTCGAGATCTCCGACTCGAGCACTTACTACGGCGACGCGGCGTACGGCAAGTCGCGCTGGCTGGACTCCACCATGGGGATCACCGACTACGGGCACCGCGGCGTGGTCAACGTGTTCCTGGGGGCGCCGCTGCAGAGCAACGGCACGTGGAACTCCGCGCACTTCCGCAACCCGCAGTACGACAAGCTGGTCAAGGACTTCACCGCCCAGCTCGACATCCCCGCCCAGACACGCGTCGCCAAGCAGATCCAGGAGTTGCTGCTCGACGAGACGCCGATCATGATCCCCTACTTCTACGACTTCCTGACCGGCGTGCGGAAGGGGATCGGCGGGGTGGAGACGACCGCCATGGCCCACGTCCAGCTGACCCGGGCCGGTAAAACCATCGCCTGACGTCATGCCGCCCACCACGGCTATTCCTGCGTGCCGAAGGCGAGAATGACATGGCGTACGCCTCGTTGTTCAGCTGGCCCAGCCTTGCCGGCTACGAGCGCTATCGCGAGCCGTCCGGCGCAACCCCGCAGTCATCGCCGCAGATCGAATCCGCGAGTCAGGTCGCGTTCGCCGCTTCGATCGCACATTCCGCCGTCCGCTGCTGCCGACCGATAAGACGCGGGGAAGGCGTCTCGTAAGCCGCCGAACCCTCACCGGGACACCCTCCTCCCTTCGACCGGCGTACGGGCGGGCACGGCGGCGGGTGTCCCGTAAGACCCGCCCGTTGAAGTGCCCGGTGACCGTCCGACAAACGGGACACACTTCCGGGCGTGTCTGGACTGCTCATCGGCTACGCCCGCGTCTCCACCGACGCCCAAGACCTCACTGCGCAACGCGACGGTCTGCAAGCGCTCGGCGTGGAGCCCGAGCGCATCTACGTCGACCACGGCCTCACCGGCACCCACCGCGATCGGCCCGGACTGCGTGAAGCCCTCGCGGCCTGCCGTGCCGGCGACACGCTCGTCGTGACCAAGCTCGACCGGCTCGCCCGTTCGCTGCCCGACGCGCGTGACATCGCCGACGACCTCACCCGCCGCAGCGTCCGCCTTAACCTCGGCGGCTCCGTGTACGACCCGACCGACCCGGTTGGACGGCTGCTGTTCAACGTGCTGGCGATGGTCGCCGAGTTCGAGTCAGACTTGATCCGGATGCGCACCCGAGAGGGAATGAAGGTCGCGAAGGCTAAAGG
>JACCQS010000453.1 GCA_013814015.1 Geodermatophilaceae bacterium
GAGTCGTTCAACGCCGAGTTCGGCACCCTCTGGACCGTGCCGAAGCGCTATGCGGCGAGTGGACCGGGCGTTCGGGCGGAGGGGGACGGCCAGCGCGCCCGCCACAGCGAGAGAGCAGGACACCAACGCCCCCGTGGCTCACCTACCGGTGGACCCCCACCACCCCACGGGGCTCTGTCACCACCGGCGCGGGAAGTGAGGAGGCTCGCGGCAGGTTGTGAAGCACCTGTGAGCGACAGAATATCACGTTCGAACGGTCACCCACTGGTCGGTGCTCGCTCGACCACGGACCTGAGATCGGAGTGATCCCGGCCAGAAGTCGCGGCTCGCATTTATCAGTCGACCCCCGTTCAGATCGACGTGATCGGCCACCCGAGATAGCGCCTGGTCGTAGTCCAGCGACCGGGACGGCGTGGCGCCCTTGAGCATGTAGCGAGCGTGCTCTGGGCGAGCTGATCGAATATCCACGACGTGGCCACCCCAGGTCCTGGAGCTTGCCTCGATCAGTACCTCACCCTTGACAAGCGCGTGAAGGTGTGGCCTGCCCAGGTCTGATCGTTCGATGCAGTAGGCCCAGCACAGGCGATCACCTGATCGAGTGATCTTCCGATGGGCGACCCGTAGACACTGATGGATCTCGGTCCATGTACCCGGGAGGTTGGTCAGTGTCAAGAACGATGAGGGGTTCTGCTGCCATAGAACGCGAGCGATTCGTCCAGCCTCGTAGGAGGAGCATCTAGGACAAGTCCTCCGACCACATGGCTTGGGGAACCGATAGTCCGTCCGCGTATTGACGAGCCAGACCCTCTCACATCCTCGACAGAACGTGGGCCATGGCTCCGGTGGTGGCACCGAACGTGACACAGAAGTGCCGAGAAGAGACCAAGGAGGTGCAGAGGGACACGGTGCATCCACCGACAGGCGCTTCACGTGCCTTACTCGCGGATGGACCGCCTAGGACAGTCCCGACCTCCGAAATTTCTGGACGGCCTAGAAGTGGGTTACTCCGGTGTAGTTGCCTTCGAGGGGGCGAAGAGACTACAGATTGAGGCGGAGCCTTCAGGCCATGACACGGTGGAGGTCCCGGGTTCGATTCCCGTCGTGCCCACTGCAAGAGGGATCTGCGCAGGTAGATAGCCCTTTTGACAGCTCCAACAACCCGACCCAACGGCCCTGGTCGTCGGAGGAACCCACCATTTTGGGAGTTGTTGATGAGCATGTTCGAGGCAGACCTGGATGCATTCGGGTCTGGTGGCGTCGACGAGCGCGGTGTGGAGCGTGACGTTCCGATGCAGCGGCAGGTGCGCCGCCCCCGCGCTACGCCGCGCGGGACGACCGCCGGTGGCTGCTCGAGCGGCTCGCTGACGGCCTGAGCGTCTACGGCGTCGCCCGGGAACTGCGGACGGGCCGCAGGACCGTGCAGGACGCCCTACGGCGGCACGGGATCACGTGGCCACCATCGGATGCCGATCCCGTCGACCGGCTGGCCTACATCGACGACGTCGAGATCCGTGCCCGGGCTGCGCAGCGGATCGTGGATGAGGCGATCGCGCTGGCGGAGCGGGCGAGAGCCGTCAGGATCAGGGACAAGGCCCCGACGTAGAGCCATTCGAAGGGCGGTGTCGGTCCGATCGTGCCTGCCGGCCATTGCCGACAGGTCGGCGCGTAGGCACCTTCGACGTAGCGGTCCCATTCCTCCCCGGTGAGGTTCCGGCCGGCCAGCTCGCACGCCTTGGCCATCGGGCCGCGGGCGCGCCGGGCTGGTCCCCGTTGCCGGCGCGGGGAACGGGGCGATGACGAGTTCAGGGTATGGGCCTGTCAGCGCGTGAGGCGTGCGCGGTGGGTGGCTGCCGAGCGAGCGCGGGCTCGTCGACGAACGGCGCCGGGGACGGCGAGCGTCGCGGCCTGTTGTCTGGCGTGGCGACGTGTGATCGGCTGGCCGTCGAGACTGCGCAACTGATAGCAGCTGCCTGATGTGAGCGTCGCCCACGTTCGCCCGACGAGCTTGCGGGCCACGGCGCAGCTGGCCTGGGTGTGGCAGTGGCCGCGCTCGACCATGAGGCGTCGATAGAACTCGGCCCGTTGCGGGTCGACCGTTCGGGCGACGTTGCCGCTTGATAGAAGGCCAGGCGGAGCACGCCGGGGCCTTCTTTGGTGATCGCCCGCGACGGCGCTTCCATCTGGCCGCTGGACCAGTTCGACGGGTTCAGCGTGACCGGAGTCTGTAAACGGGGCCAAGAGGTCCGTCGCCTTGCGAATGGACTGCTGTCGGTCCTGCGTCGTCGGGCGACCGCCCGCATGACGACCCCAACAATCGCCGTCGTCGCGCGCTGCCTGATTCCGCATGGGGTCCGAACGAACCGAAAAAGAAGAGCCGCGTGGGCCGCGAGCAACCCCACAGACATGAAATCGATTCGCCCCCTTGCCCGCCCAGAGTCACCAGTCGCCGAGTTCGGCTTTGAGTAGATGACTTCGGTGCAGTTGATTCTCAGTGAGTGAGTGCCTACGGTGTAGTCGGACTGACAGCCACGTTCGGGACGTGGAGGCCGGAGGTTCAAATCCTCTCACCCCGACGTCAGGGAGAGGACTCGTGGCTCGTTCGAACCAACGCGGCGGCCGAAGGCCACGCGAACTGCGCAGAGGTAGAGCGACGCGAGCGGGATGGCCGGCGGCACCTGCAACGGAAAGGCCGCACACCGTCTCGGTTCGAACCCTCGTCCGGTCGGGAGACGGACGGACGGTTCAGTAGGCGTATGCCCGCGTGCCGGCGATCCCCGACGCGGCGGCCGCGCGGCATCCCCGTCGTTTCCGGACGGTCGCTCGCGTGCTTCGGTGCCCCGTCGAGAGCGCCGCTCGCTCGTCGGGCCTGTGGGTGGGGACGCGCCGTCGCGCGC
>JACCQS010000215.1 GCA_013814015.1 Geodermatophilaceae bacterium
CGGGTTCCGTCAGACTGGGCATGGCGTTGATCATCGCGCACCGGAAGGATCCTGTCCGACACGGCAGTCAAGAAGGGCCGGGCGACTATCTGCTTGTCAGGCTGAGCGTCGGGGTGCGGTTCGCAGCCAACCTCGGTGCCCAAGGGGGCCAGGATGGGCGACATTGATCGGCGCTCTGAGACGCCGCGAGCAAGATCATCTCAGTCGCGCAAGCCGATCGGCTACCGGGACCGGTCCTCGCACCCGACTGGTCGTGGCGACAGCGCCGCCCACGCGTCCAGCGCCGTGGTGGATGTCAGGGGGGAGCGCCATTCGGTTGCTCGCTCGCGGATGGGCCGTTGTAGTGGGCTGCCGTGGCGCGGGCTTGTGCGCCGATTTGCTCCCGCAGGTCGGCCGGACCCAGGACCTCGACGTCAGCGCCGAGCCCGAGCAGTGCGGTGCGTGCCCAGGAGGCGCTCTCGAACGGCACGGTGACCTCGACGTGCAGGCGCGGGTCGGTGAGGTCGATCCGATCTTGTCCGGCGACGGCGACCTGCCGCCGTAGCCGGGGGAGCGCGCTGCTGGCGACGCGGACGGTCACCTCGAGCAGGTCGTGGCGGGTCTCCAGTTCCCGCCGGGCGTCCGCCCAGGCCTGGGCCAGCACGAAGCCCGCGGGTCGGCGGGCGGGATCGTCGAGGAGCTCAACGTGGACGAGCCGGGCGACGCGGTAGGTGCGCAGCGCTCGGTCGCGGTGCGCGAGTAGGTACCAGTCGCCGGCGGCGAGGACCAGCCCGAGCGGGTCCAGGACTCGTTCCGTCACGGTCCCCTCGCGGCGGGCTCGGACCCGGACTCGCTGGTCGCGCCACACCGCCTCCGCCAGCGCGGTGAGCAGCGGTGTCGGTTCGCTGGTGCCGTACCAGCGGGCAGGATCGAGGTGGAAGCGCTGCGCGGTGCGTTCGGCCCGGTCGCGGGCCTGGTCGGTCAGGGCCGCCCACACCTTGCCGCGGGCGGCGCGCAGCGGACCGTCCAGGCCGAGTTCGCCGGCTGGGCCGGCCAGCCCGAGGAAGGCCAGTGCGGGCGCCTCATCGGCGGCGACGCCGGTCAGCCGGGTGCGGTAGCCGCCCGGCAGCTGGTAGCCGCCGTCTGGCCCGCGCAAGGAGCGGATCGGCACTCCGGAGGCGACCAACGCCTCGATGTCGCGTTGCACCGTGCGCTGGCTCACCTCCAGGTGCTGCGCGAGCTCGGCCGCGGTCATCTGCCCGCGCACCTGCAAGTGCGTCAGCAGCGAGATCATCCGTGTGGCCCGCATCGGCCAATCTTCGCCGAGGAACACGACAGAAGATGTCGGGATCAGCGGGGAGGGTGAACTCAGCGACCGCCACCCTGGTGGACGCCTCGGACAGGAGCTGCACTTGACCACGAACCCTTCGAACGCCTACGACGCTGACGCGGACACCGGGCAGGCGCCGGTGGCTCGCCTGAGCATGGTGAACATGGACTGCACCGACCCGCAGGCGCTCGCCGCGTTCTACGCCCACATCCTGGGCTGGAAGGTCACCTACAGCGACAACGACTACGCCATGGTCACCGGCGAGGGTGCCACCTGGGGCTTCGGCCGGGTGCCGGGCTACACCGCACCCTCCTGGCCCGACATCGCGGGCGATAAGCGGTACCACCTGGACCTGCAGGTCGACGACCTGCCGGCCGCAGCGGCCGCATGCGTGGCCCTGGGAGCTACCGTCCCCGACGAGCAACCCGGGGACGGTCGGTGGCAGGTGCTGCTCGACCCGGCCGGTCACCCGTTCTGCCTCAGCCCGGTCAAGACCGCCTCCTGAGCATGCCCACCTCCTACACGCACACCAGCACGCCGGCGATCGCCAGCGCTGGCGCCACCCGGGTCTATCTCGAGCAGGGCAAGACGTGGCAGTTCGCCGCAGCGCTCGACTGGCCCGGCTGGTCCCGGCGCGGCAAGGGTGAGCAGGGCGCCCTAGACGTGCTGCTGGACTACACCGACCGCTACGCCGCCATCGCCGGCTCGCACTTCCAGCCCGGCTCGCTCGTCGTCGTCGGACGCGCGCCCGGGAACCGAACCACCGACTTCGGCGCACCAGACGCCCGCGGCCCGTGGGACCAGGAGCCACTGACCGACCAGGAGGCCGAACGCCAAGTCGAGCTGCTCCACGCCTGCTGGCTTGCCTTTGACCGTGCCGTCGCCCTCGCCCCTGCCGAACTGCCGAAGGGGCCCCGCGGTGGAGGCCGAGACCGTGACCGCATCGCGGCCCACGTCCGGGAGGCCGAACGGGCCTACGCCGCCAAGATTGACTGTCGGGTCGCCCCACGCACCCCCTGGCAACAGCAACGCGCCGCCCTCACGACCGCCCTGCGACAACGCGACCCCGCCAGCACCTGGCCGGTGCGCTACGCCCTACGACGCTGCGCCTGGCACGTCCTTGACCACACCTGGGAACTCCAGGACAAGACCGACTGACCTCAACCGATCGTTCAGACTGTCGGCACGGTTCACGGCAGCGCCGCGTCGTCTCGTCTAGTCTCGTCCAATGAAATGAGGGATCGACGCGCGACCTATGGCTTGATCGGGTCCTTTACAGCCGTCCCCGGCAAGCGGGACGACCTGGTGGACTACCTGCTGCGTGCGGCAGGCCTGATGCGGGCCAACCCCAAGTGCCTCCTGTACCTCGTGGCGACCACCGGACAGGCCGACGATGTGTCGGTGACCGAGATCTGGACGGACGAGGCCGCACATGACGCCTCGCTGCGGGAGCCCGGGGTCCCGCAGCTGATCGCCGAGGCGCGACCGGTAATCGCCGGCGTCCCCGGCCAGACGCGGCTAGCTGTGCAAGGCGGCAAGGGCCTCGACCTCTAGACACTGACCCCGGGCCGGCCCGGTAGGGGAACGGGGATACTGGGGGGCCGAGCGACGGCTCGCCGACCCGTTCCCTCAGGGATCTACTTGTGGCCGTTGGCGAGGGCGACGGAGACGCCCAGGCCGATCATGGCCGCGCCGCCGGTCTGCCCGGCCCGCACCAGTCGCCGGGGAGACCGGGCGAACCAGTTTCGGGCAGCGCCCGCTGCCAGGCCCCAGCCGCTGTCGGTGAGCAAGCCGAGCAGGACCGGGACGGTAGCCAGGATCAGCATCTGCACGGGCACGCTGCCTGCGCTGCGGTCAACGAATTGCGGCAGGATCGCGGCCAAGATGATGAAGGCCTTGGGGTTGCTGAATCCGACCACCATTCCGGAGCGCACTGCCTGTCGGCGTGACGGTGGCCCGACGGGGTCTGCGGCCGGGTTCGCTGCGGTGAGGGTGCTGGCGCGTGCGTGTCGCAGCGCCGTGATGCCGAGCCAGATGAGGTAGCCAGCGCCGGCAAGGCGGATGACATGGAACAGCAGCACCGACTGCTCGAGCAGCGGCCCGATCCCGAGCGCGACGAGGACGGCAACGAGATACGTGCCGATCGTGTTGCCGGCCACGCTGGCCAACGCGACGCCTCGCCCGTAGGTCAGCGCCCGGCCGACCACGAACAGCACGCTCGGTCCCGGGACGACGATCAACAGGAAGCACGCCAGGGAAAGCCCGATCAGCTGCTCGGAGGTCACCACCGGACGCACGGTACTATGCTGGTCAGGCGTCTCGGTCTCGGCTTCACTACCGGCAAGCAACAGGACCGGTGTCCGCATCTCGGCTGGCGGCTGTCGAACTTCCAACACCCAGCCTGAACCCGAGTCCCCGTAGCTGATCCGTTGCGGACAAGATCACGATTGCCGGTCATCGGCTCCGCGAGTGTCCGGTAGTCCTTCGGCTCTCGAGCAGCCTGCTACGCCGCCGCAGAGCCGTCGTTAGCGCACGCCCGCAGCCACAGCCGCGCATGATCATCAGTGGCCCGTCGGAAGCGCACGACCCGGCGGACGGCGATCCCCGGATGATCAGTGGAGGGCAGGCAGAGGGGCTGAGGCTCACCACGAGGGGGTAGTCGGGAGTCCGCGCCAAACGACAAGGTGGGGTAGACGTGCTCGACGCGCGCCCTAGCCACCGTCATGACTTCCTACAGCCGCCGCCCGCGTCGCCTTCACAATCTGGAGGGTAAAGCCGGACCCACGGGGACAGGTCAAGCCCCACCGGCCACGGTTGTCCCGACAGACGAACCCCCTACGGGAACGCTGCAGGTCAGCGGGCACACACTCGTTCGAGCGTCCCGCAAGACCCGCCCGGAGCAATCCCCGATGAGGGGAGGACAACCGGCACCCATCTTCCCTAGATGTGCGACCGGACTTCCTGGGTCCACTTCAAGCCGTCATGGTGGAGCCAGATCGGGTTGACATACTCAGACACACGTCAGCGGACCGTCGCGGACGTTGTGCAGGGACTTGCAAGGCCGTGATCGTGCCCTCTACGTGCCCTATGCGGCGGCCAGGCAAGGTCACTCGCGGCCAGCCAAGGTTCCTCTCCCCCGCGTAGACGCGGCGGTCAGGCGGGAATCTGCCGCCCTTCCAAACTGGCTACGCGAGTTCGATTCTCGTCACCCGCTCCGATCGTCGGCCGACCAGACGCCTTCGTGTCTTTTCCGGCATTTTTCGCTCAGGGCTGAACGCAACCCGCATTCGTTGCGTATTCACCTGCGTCAGGGAGAGCCCCGCAGACAGCGTTCGGTTCCCTGCAGAGAAAAGGACGTGGAAATGATCCGACGCATGTTGTACGTGATCCTTGCCGCCCTGGCACTGGTCAGTGCCTCGACCGGGCTCGCCAACGCCACGGGCGAGACCTCGGGGCGAGCTGCCTCCTACATCAACCCAGACACCGGCGCCGTCACGGAGAACCCGGACGTCAACCCGAACTCGGAGTGCGAAACTCCCGACCGGGCCGACGCCCAGATGATCAGTCCGGTAGGCAGCACGGCCAACAACGTGCACAACGACGCGTGCTTCCTGCAACGCGGCGAGCGCGTGAACGGGCCGGCCAGCTTCCAGTCCTCCGGAGCTGGGTACATCAGCGCCTGCCCGGACCCGGACGGCGCCGGCCCAGAGTTCTCCATGCTCAGCGACCGCAACGGTGACGGCCGTGCGGACCTCTGCTACATGTAGGCCTACCAGACGACGGGCCTGCCCGGCGACTTCGAATTCCACGCCCGGCTGAACAACAACGGCCCGGTCGGTGTTCAGCAGGTCGTGTTCTGCTCTGACGTCGATGCCAACGGATGCCGCGACGAGACGAACAAGTCCTCCATCGCCATCAGGTGGGTCCGCTGATCTGAGTTCCTGTCCCTGGGTGGTGCAGCCGCCGGGGTCGGCAGCACCACACCCAGGGCTTGAACATGTATCGAGCCCCGGCCGCGCGAAGTGGGCTAGCGGCTGTCCAGGAGTATCTGTAGCTCCGCCCAGACGTCGTCGGGGGAACCGCTGGCATCGACCGTGACGAGCAGCCCGCGCTCCCGATAGAAGTCGAGCAACGGCTCGACCTCCTCGTTGAAGACATCCAGCCGGGCCCGGATCACCTCGGGGGTGTCGTCGAAGCGTCCCTCGCTCTGCGCTCGGTCCAGCAGGCGAGGCATCAGGTTGTCCGGGATCGCGTCGAGCAGCACGGCCAACGTCACCGCAACGTCGTTGTCCTCGAAGATTGCGCGACCCTCTTCGGCTTGGCCGACAGAGCGTGGAAAACCATCCAGCACATAACCATTGGCGCTGCCGGCAGCAAGGACTCTAGGCATGACCAACTCGTAGACCAGTGCGTCCGGGACCAGCTCGCCGCGCTGCATCGACTCCGCGGCTCGTCTGCCGATGTCGGATTCGGTCTCCACCTCGTGACGCAGCAGGTCACCGGCCGCGATGTGCTCCACGATGTAGTGCTCGGCCACCCGTTTGCCCTGGGTGCCCTTTCCCGAGCCCGGTGGACCGATCAGCAGTAGCCGTACCGGCGGATCGGACCCGACCGATCTCCGCGGCGGGCCGCCGCCCGCGCGCTCACCCTCGGTCATTGACCCTTCCTAGCACGGTGCCCGGCGGCTGACGCCGGCCAGTCACGTTCAGTCATGGGTCCAGGCAGCAATCTCGGCAAGCAGGACGGCTTTGCGTTCATCAGGTGCGAAAGAGGCGTTGACCGAGTTCTGCGCCAGCAGGATCACCTGATGAGGATCGAGGCCGAGTTCTCGTACGCACGCCTCGTAGTTGTCGCCCAGATAACCACCGAAGTACGCCGGGTCGTCGGAGTTCACCGTCACCATCAAGTTCTCCGCGAGCATCCGCGCAAGCGGGTGCCGGGCCAACTCGTCGACCGCGCCCAGCCGGACATTGGACAACGGGCACACCGTGAGCGGGGTCTGGTCCCGCCGCAGTCGAGCGACCAGCTCCGGGTCCTCCATCGACCGGATCCCATGATCGATCCGATCCACCTCGAGGACGTCCAATGCTTCCCAGACATAGGAGGGCGGTCCCTCCTCGCCGGCGTGCGCGACCGTGCGGAGGCCGAGATCACGTGCCCGGGCGTACACCTCGGCGAAGGCACCCGGCGGATAGCCGACCTCGGCAGAGTCCAGCCCGACCCCGATCAGGGAACCCACCCGCGACCCCGCGGCTCGCAGGACCGATGCCGCCTCGTCGGGCCCGCGATCACGCAGGAAACAGAGGATCAACCCGCCGGTCATCCGACCCGCCTGTTCGGCCTCGGCGAGCGCGACGAGAAGGCCGTCCACGACCGCCTCGATCGGCACGCCACGATCCACGTGTGGCTGTGGGTCGAAGAACAGCTCGACGTGACGGACACCTTGGCCGTACGCGCGGTCGAGGTAGGCGCGAGCGAGGTCGGAGAAGTCCTCGGCAGTACGTAATACGTCCATGGCCGCGTAGTACAGATCGAGAAAGCTCTGCAGGTTGTCGAAGACATACCGGCGCCGCAAGTCCTCGACATCGGCGAAGGGCAGCGGAATCCGATTGCGGGCCCCTAGTTCGAAGACCAACTCGGGCTCCATCGTTCCCTCGATATGCAGGTGCAGCTCGGCCTTGGGCAGGCTCATCAGCGACATCGGGTCTCCTCGACATGGCGGCAACGGAGCGGCCAGCCTAATTGCGTAAAGTCCGCCCCGGCCGCCTGAGCGGAGGTATGGCAATGCGCAGGATGCTCGCCGCTGTGGCGTCGAATGCCTACGCCATCCTCGCCGCTGTCGTAATCATCCTGGGCGTCCTCGGAATTGGCGTGGCTGTGGCCGAGCCTCCGATCCGCGCCGATATTCAGATCACTGACCTGGCTGACGCGCTCGGCGGCGGCGAGGCCGAGGTTCGGCAGGCACTGGACCGACTGCGCGAGGACGACGGGACCCAGTTGTTCGTCGTGTTCGTGTCCAGCTTCGACGGGCTGGACGGGCTGACCTGGGCCGAACAGAGTGCCCAACAGTCCCAACTCGGCAGCCGGGACGTGCTTTTCGCCGTCGCCGTCGACGACCGGGCGTACGGACTGTCCGTCGATCAGGATTATCCGATTACCGACGACGACCTTGCCGACCTGACTGCCACCGACGTCGAACCTCTCCTGTCGCAAGGAGACTGGGCCGGTGCCGCCATCGCGATGGCCGACGGGCTGAGCGGCGGCGGGTCGGGTGGCGGTGTCCCCATTGCGCTGCTGCTCGGTGGGGCCGTGGTCGCCGGTGGTGGGTACATCCTCTATCGCCGCCGCCGTACCCGTAAGCAGGCGAATGGGGCGGGCGGGGCAGCCGCGGCAGCCGGGGCGCCGGAGGTCGCCGCGGACCCACACGCCGATCTCAGCACCGAACAGCTGACCTTCACGGCCAGCTCCGCCCTGATCGACCTCGACGACGCGGTGCAGACCTCGACCCAGGAGTTGACGTTTGCTCGGGGTCAATTCGGTGACGAAGCGGTGACCGGATTCCAGGAGGCACTCGACGCCGCGCGGGCCGAACTGGGCCATGCCTTCGCCGTGCGTCAGGAATTGGACGACGAGGTGCCCGAGGACGAGCCGGCCCAGCGCAAGCTGCTGGCCGAGATCCTTTCGCTGTGTCAGTCCGCAGATGAGCGACTTGACGCCCAGTCCGAAGCCTTCGACCGGCTGCGCGATCTCGACCACACCGCGCCCGCAGTGCTCGAGTCGCTTACTCCGCGGGTGGACCAGGTATCGGCACGGCTGCCCCAGGAGCAGCAACGAATCACCGCGCTGCAGGCCCGTTATGCCGCAACAGCCCTTATCTCCGTCGCAGACGATGTCGAGCAAGCGCGGGCCTTGCTCGACAACGCCCGAAGCGAACTCGACGAGGCTCGTTCGGCCCTGCAGTCGCCAACGCCGAGTGCCGCCGTGGTTTCGCTGCGCACAGCTGAGGATGCGACCGCACAGGCGGACCAGCTGTTGGATGGCCTCTGGCGTTTGGAGACCGAACTCGACGAGGCCGGCGCTGCGATCACCACTGCGCGGATCGAGACAGAGAAGGACCTGGCCGAGGCGCGCTCCCTGCTCGCTTCCGGTGACGCCGGCAGCCTGGCCCCATTGGTCGCGCGGGCTGAGGCGGCACTGGCCGCGGCGGATGCGGCACTGAGCCCGACCAACGGCACACTGCCCGACCCACTCACCGCGCTGCGCCAGCTGACGGACGGCGATCTCGCGCTGGACGAGGCGCTGGGCTCAGCTCGCGAAGCGCACGCGCGGGCTCAACACATCGAGCGGAATCTTGATCAGGCCATGCTCACAGCCCAGTCATCCCTCGCGGCCGCCGGAGACTTCATTCGCACCAGACGCGGCGCGGTCGGCAGCCAGGCACGCACTCGGCTGGCCGAGGGAGAGCGCCATCTCGACCAAGCCATGTCGCTGGTCGCGACCGATCCCGCCACCGCCCTGCGCGCGGCTCAGCAGGCAGGCGCCTTGGGCCAGCAGGCATTGCAATACGCGCACAGCGATGTCGGCGAAGGGATTGGCGGCGGGTACGGCAACCAGGGCGGATCCCGCGGGCGCGGCTACGGCGGCGGTGGTGGGCCGGATCTGGGCAGCCTCATCCTCGGCGGCATCTTGTTCGGCGGCGGACGAGGCGGGGGTGGCTTTGGCGGCGGTGGCGGTGGCCGCCGCTCGACGGGAAGCTTCGGTGGTTCGGGGAGTCGAGGACGACGCGGCGGCGGAGGTCGTTTCTAGAGCCGCCTAGAGCAGCACGGCGATGTAGGACTCGCCGATCCAGGCGCCGAAGCGCTCGTCGCACCGCCCCTGACGTGGCGGCGCTGATGCTGCTGCCGGGCAGTCAGCTCCTGATCTACCCGGTTCTCTGGATCCTCATGCCTGCCCAGATCGGCGCCATGGCAGCGACTCAGGGCTAGCCGACTAGCCTGGAAGCCGGAGCGCCGGGAAGTCTGGTCGGCAACTGTGTCTGTCGACCCCTCAGGAGACCCGTGTCCGGTCCGAGCCCGTCCAAGCTGTTCACCGCGGGTTCCTGGCTCGAGTCCTCCCGGCTGACCGGGATCCTGCGCAAGGAGACCGTTGGCGGCGCACTGCTGTTGGTGGCCGCGCTGGCAGCGCTGGTGTGGGCGAACTCCCCGTGGGCGGATGCCTACGTCGCTTTGCGCGACACCAGAATCGGGCCGGCGTCGCTAGATCTGAATCTGAGTCTGGGGAGCTGGGCCGCGGACGGACTGCTGGCCATCTTCTTCTTCGTGGCCGGCTTGGAACTCAAGCGCGAGTTCGTGGCCGGTGATCTACGCAGCCCGGGCAGGGCCGCGCTGCCGGTCGCTGCGGCGGTTGGCGGAATGATTGTTCCTGCCTTGGTCTTCGTCCTGGTCAATCTGAATACCGGCGACGGGGCGCTACGCGGCTGGGCGATACCGACGGCCACCGACATCGCATTCGCCCTTGCCGTACTGGCTGTCATAAGCACGCATCTCCCAACCGGGCTACGCACGTTCCTACTTGCCTTGGCAGTCGTCGATGATCTATTGGCAATCGTGATCATCGCCGTCTTCTTCACCTCTGACCTGGCGATCCTGCCGCTGCTGCTTGCACTCGTGTCGGTTGCGGCATTCGGCATCCTGGTGCAGCGACGCATCCGATCCTGGTGGTTGCTGCTGCCGCTGGCCCTGCTCGCGTGGGGACTCATGCACGCCTCCGGCGTGCATGCCACGGTCGCGGGGATGCTGCTCGGCTTCGCCGTACCCGTGATCCGCAGCGAACGAGCCGGGGGACCCGACGCCGGTCCCGGGCTGGCCGAACACTTCGAACATCGATTTCGACCGCTCTCCGCGGGAGTGGCCGTTCCGATCTTCGCGTTCTTCGCCGCAGGCGTCTCGATCGGCGGCCTCGGTGGCTTGGGTGAAGCTCTCTCGGATCGCATTGCGATCGGCATCGTCGCCGGCCTGGTGATCGGAAAGGTGGTCGGCATCTTCGGGGCGACCTACCTCGTGGCGCGCTTCACCCGAGCCACTCTGGACGACGAACTGAGCTGGGTCGACGTGCTCGGACTGTCGCTGCTTGCCGGTGTGGGATTCACCGTGTCGTTGCTGATCGGCGAACTCGCCTTCGGTGTCGGGAGCACGCGCGACGACCTGGTCAAGATCGGCGTATTGGCCGGATCCTTGCTCGCGGCCCTGCTCGCGGCCGTTGTCCTCCGGTTGCGCAACCGTACGTACCGCAAGCTGTGCGAACGCGAGGCGCGCGACGTGGATGCCGACGGGGTGCCGGACATCTACGAATAGCCGGACGCCGGCGACTCAGGCGAAGACGAAGTAGCGCAACCACAGGTACGGGATGCACAGCAGGATCGTCACCAGCGCGACGAGACCGCCGTACTTGAAGAACTCCAGGAAGCTGATCTTGTACCCGTTCTTCTCCGCGATACCGATGACCACGACGTTGGCGGCGGCACCCACGATCGTGGTGTTTCCGCCGAGGTCCGCGCCGAGCGCAAGCGCCCACCAGAGCACATTGCCCGGGTTCCCGGCCTCGTCCGCGAGATCGGCGACCAGCGGTGCCATCGTGGCCACGTACGGGATGTTGTCCACGATGCCGGACAGCACGCCGGATACCAGGAGGATCAGGATCGAGGCGAGCAGGAGGTTCCCACCGGTCACCTCCGTGACGACCTTCGACAGGGACCCGATGACCCCGACCTTGATCAGGGCGCCGACCATGA
>JACCQS010000460.1 GCA_013814015.1 Geodermatophilaceae bacterium
GTCTTGGACAGACCAGCCCAAGCAAGCGAGCCGCCGAGCAGTCCGGCGATGACGAGAGTGAACAGGGCAATCTTTACTGAACGGCGCACGAGATCCTCTTGGTCGATCGATCCGAGCAGGGGAACACCGCTTCGCAAGAAGGCGGTGATCTGGGCAGTTGAGATGGCTGCGCAGATTCCATCGGGCGCGTTCGATCTGAACACCCTGGGGCTTCCCCACCCCGGCGTTGTCACAACACGGTAACGGATTATCTGTCGCCCGACCACTTGCGGGGCCGATCAGGGGCAAGTCGGGACCGCCTCAGCCACGCTGAGCGGTCCCCCAGGCGGCCTCGGCCCAGCGCACCGGCGCCAGCCACTTCACCAGGAATCCGCTCACGACGAGGGCTCCTACCAGGCTCCCGAAGGCGCCGGCAATCAGTGCCACCGGCGCCAGGTCTGCTCCCGACGCCGAGTCGCCTAGCCGGACCCCACTGACAAGCAACAGTCCGGCCAGGAGCAGCAAGGTGAGGATGGTGCCGGCGCCGACCGCGACGTGCGCGCTGTTGATCCGTAGCGCATCGTCGACCGGGATGTCCTCAGAACCGCTGGGAGTAACCCGGCGGGCCAGGCGCTCGAGGGTCACCTCCACGATCAGCCAGCTGATGACGCCGATCCATGCGGCGATCCAGAACTCCTGCGCCCAAGCCTGATTCATGGCCAGCAAGCCGAACACCAGAAGTCCCAGCGTGGCCAACCGGCCGATCGCGGGAAGCGCGCGATCGATGAACTCACTTTGCGGACGACGAGCCGGGGCCTGTGTGCCCCACGTCGGGCGCAGCCGGGTCAGCTCGCCGAGCAGGACCCCGCCGATCATGCAGCCGACCAGCAGGCCCGGCCACAGGAATACCGCACTCTCGGCGAACATGACCAACGCCGCCACGGACAGGATCACCGCCACTGCCAGGCCGGCCAGCCGCCAGAGGCGGGCTCGCTGGGCCTGGACCTTCATGGCCCGCTCCGCCTCGGTGGTCGGCAGAGTGAGACTGAGCGCGCCGTTGGACACCACCCGCCGGACTGCCGCATGGGACCACGCCCGACCCACGAAAACCGCGGGGACCAGTAACGCCACGAACAGCAGCACCGCGATGAACCGACCCATGAGTCAGGGATACGTCGCGTTTGGCCGCAGGTCAACTGATCCGGGTCACAACTGCGCCAGCTGTGACCAAATCAGGACCCCGCATCCCCTGCATCAGTCTTCCGCCGAGCAACGTCAGGGCCAGGGGCCGAAGACCCGCTCGGCCGTGGCGGTGAGCCGCTGACACAGGGTGGCCAGGTCGGTTCCGGTCAGTTCGGCCAGCGCCCGAATCGTGTACGGGGTGAGGTAGGGACCATTGGGCCGACCACGGAAGGGCATCGGGGTCAGAAACGGCGCGTCGGTCTCCACCAGCATCTGGTCCAGGGGAGTAATGGCTGCTGCCTGCGCGGTTGCTGTCGCGTTGGAAAAGGTGACTGTCCCGCTGAAGCTGAGGACCAGGCCCCGGTCTAGGCAGCGCCGCGCGGTCTCGGCGTCGGAGGAGTAGCAGTGCAACACCGTGTTTTCCGGAGCCCCCTCCTCATCCAGCACCCGCAGCATGTCCTCGTAGGCATCACGGGTGTGGATCATCAGCGCGATGCCGTGCCGCTTGGCGATGTCAATGTGCGCCCGGAAGGATTGCTCCTGGATAGCCCAACCGTCTTCGCCGGTCCGGAAGTGGTCCAGGCCGGTCTCCCCTATCCCGCGCACCCGAGGGAGGGCGGCCAGCCGGTTGATCTCGGCCAAGGCGCCCTCGGTCGCCGCCCCGGCGCCTGCCTCGTTCGGATGCAGGGCGACCATCGCCAGCACGTCGGGGTGCCGCTGCGCGAGTTCGGCCGCCCATTGCGACGATGCAACGTCCACACCCACCTGTACGACCCGGGTGATCCCGACTGCGGCAGCGGCGGCGAGCTCCGCATCCACCTCGATGTTCGGGTAGCCGTCCTCGGCGAGGGAGTCGGCGATCAGGTCGAGGTGGCAGTGGCTGTCCACCGCCGTTGCCGGCAACGGCTCGGGCGCCTCCGGACGTTGGCCGCGTCGATTCGCCCGCGCCGACCTACTGCGGCTCATCGTCGGCCGTCTCTGTTTTCCGGGCCTCGCTCGCTGCGCTCACCGGTCGGCGGCCAACCTGGCTAACTCCTCGTCGACGATGCTGTCGTCCAGCTTCTTGAACACCGGAGTCGGCGCAGCCAACGGCGTGCCAGGCGTGATCGGGGTCGAGTTCCAGGTCGCCAGCTGCTTGGTGTAGTCGCCGGTGATGATCGGGTACGGCGAACCGTCGTCCAGATCCTTGACCTCCTCGATCTGCGGAGCGGCAGACCAGGTTTCACGCCCTCCCAGCAGTTCGTGGACCGTCTGCGCGGAGTGCGGGAGGAAGGGGGTCAGCAAGGCCTTGCAGTCGTCCACGGCCTGAAGCGCCACGTGGAGCACGGTGGCCATCCGCTCCCGATCGGTTTCACGCAGCTTCCATGGAGCCTCGTCGGAGAGATACTTGTTCGCCTCGGCGACCACCCTCATCGACTCGGTGGCCGCGGCCTTCTGCCGGGATCGGACGAGTAGATCGCCGATCCGCGCGAAGGCACCGGACGTGGACTCGAGCAGTCCGCGATCCGCCGCGGTCAGCTCCCCCGCCGCCGGGATCGCTCCGAAGTTCCTCGCCGTCAACGAGATAGACCGATTGACCAGATTGCCCCATCCGGCGACTAACTCATCGTTGTTGCGGCGCCGGAACTCCGCCCAGGTGAAGTCGGTGTCCTGGGTCTCGGGCCCGGCGACGGCGATGAAGTACCGCAAGGCATCCGGGTCGTATCGGGACAGGAAGTCGCGGACGTGGATGACCACCGAACGTGAGGACGAGAACTTCTTGCCCTCCTGGGTCAGGAACTCACTCGACACGACCTCGTTCGGCAGATTCAGCGCGCCGTACGAGCCGGGAGTTCCGCCTTTGGCGCCCTGACCGTTGTAGCCGAGCAGTTGGGCCGGCCAGATCTGGGCGTGGAAGACGATGTTGTCCTTGCCCATGAAGTAGTACGCGTCGGTGTCCGGCCCCTGCCAGAACTCGCGCCACGCGTCGGGTTCGCCTCGTCGGCGGGCCCATTCGATGGAAGCGGAAAGATAGCCCACGACAGCGTCGAACCAGACGTAGATGCGCTTGTCGTCGCGATCGCGCCAGCCGTCGAGCGGGACCCGGACTCCCCAGTCGATGTCACGGGTGTACCCGCGGGGCTTCAGGTCGTGCAGGAGGTTGCGCGAAAAGTTGAGAACGTTGGGGCGCCAGGACTTGCGGGTCGCCAGCCAGTCGCCCAGCGCGTCCGCGAAGGCCGGCAGATCCAGGAAGTAGTGCTCACTCTCGACGAATATCGGGGTTTCACCGTTGATCTTGCTCCGCGGATTGATCAGATCGGTCGGATCGAGCTGATTTCCGCAGTTGTCGCATTGGTCTCCGCGGGCGCTGTCGTACCCGCAGATCGGGCAGGTGCCCTCGATGTAACGGTCAGGAAGCGTACGTCCGGTGGACGGGCTGATCGCCCCGAGCGTGGTCTTGGGAAAGACGTACCCGTTCTTGAGCAGACCGAGGAAGATCTCCTGACTCACCTCGTGGTGGTTGACGGTGCTGGTCCGGGTGAACAGGTCGTAGGACAGTCCGAGGGCGACGAGGTCATCGACAATGATCCGGTTGTTGCGATCGGCGATCTCGCGTGGATGGACGCCTTCTGCGTCTGCAGCGACCGTGATCGGAGTCCCGTGTTCATCCGTGCCACTGACCATCAGCACCCGATTCCCGGCCATCCGGTGATAACGACTGAAGACGTCGGAGGGCACACCGAATCCGGACACGTGTCCGATGTGCCGCGGACCGTTGGCGTACGGCCACGCGACCGCGGTCAGAATGCTGCGAGGACTCACGCCCTAAGGGTAGTGACGACGGCTATTCGGTTCGGGGCGGCGCACTCTCAGCTGTCGGGGCGCGGTCACCGCCGACAGCCAATCGACTGTGCCGGGCGCCGTAGACGAAATAGACAACGAAGCCCGCGAGCATCCAGATGAGGAACCGCAGCCACGTCTCACCGGTGAGGTTGAGCATCAGGAACAGGCAGGCCAGCACCGCCAGTGCCGGCAGCACCGGGCTGAACGGGACCCGGAACGCGCGCGGTAGGTCGGGCCGGGTGCGGCGCAGAATGATGACGCCGATCGAGACCAGCATGAAGGCGAACAGCGTGCCGATGTTGACCAACTCGGCCAGTGCCTCGAGCGGGATGAAGCCGGCGAAGATCGTCACGACCACGCCGACGCCGATCGTGATCCGGTACGGCGTACCCCAGGTGGGATGGACCTTGGCCAGGCCGACGGGCAACAGCCGGTCACGGCTCATGGCGAACAGCACCCGGGACTGGCCGAGCATCAGGATCAGCATGACCGACGTGAGTCCGGCTACCGCGCCCAACGAGATGAGGGTGGCAAAGACCGGCAGGTCGACGGAGTTGAACGCTTCGGCCAGGGGGGCGTCCGGGT
>JACCQS010000019.1 GCA_013814015.1 Geodermatophilaceae bacterium
CTTTTCCACCGCCTTGTCGAAGCCGACCTTCTGCAACACCTTCGCGATGATCTTCGCAATGAGCTTTGCCACCACATATCCGATGACCAGGATCAGCAGAAAACCCAGCAGCTTCGGCAGAAACTCCAACAGAGCCGATAACCATCTTCCAACGCTTGCATAATGACGTGCTCTTTTGACAGGGGAATATGAGCTTGCCGGGTAAACCTGCAGCTTCGGCCGTCCGAGACTACCGAATGTTCCGGGTGGATTTGGGCAGTTCGAACTCCAGCCGAAATGGCAGCTCGGTCACGGACAGCGCATTGCGTGCCATCGGAAGTGCTTGACCGACAATTCGGTCGTGGATGTCTCCGGCATCGATCCGCCCGTCCAGGGCTACCCGTACGGTCGCGCGGTACCGATTCGGGGTGCCGGACAGGTAGGCGCCGACCCGACTGACCCCACGATAGGTGCCGATCTCGGCTTCCAGGGCACTCGTGAACGCGCCCGCATCCAGGAACGTGGAGCCGGCGGTCCGGTCCTCGGAGACCCGGATCGCACTCACCCGATCGGACCGGGTCTGGATCAGCAACCACCACAGGCACAGCAGGGCCACGACAGCCGCAACGACAGCGACCACTGACCAGTACCACGGACTGGCGGCGACGAACTGCTCGATGCTCGGAGCAAGGACGAACTGCAGGCGCAGCCGCTGGCCGAAAGCGCCGAACCCGGCGAGCAGGGCAAGGACGCCGACCCCGAGTAACAGCACTCCCAGAGCGGCCAGCAGGATCCGGTTGGCTCGTACGGTGCCAGGCTGGCGGGTCTCGGCCGAGAGCGCCGCCGGACCGGAGCTCTGCGTGGCGCTCATGAGTCTCGTCCCGATCTCAGGGTCAGGGACAGGCTCGGCGGCTTCTGCAGCCGAAGTCCGGCCAGTGCGGCCTCGCCGCGCTCCCGTGCTTCGGGACCGACATTGTCCGGTGCGCCCGCCCAGCTGACGGCCTTGACCCGCACGGTACGGCGGCCGACCCGTGTCGAGGTCTTCCCGACTCCTGGCACCGCGCCGATCTCTGCATCGAGCACCCGCTGGATGCTGCGCCGAGAGATTCCGGCGACGACCTGCGGATCAGCGGATTGCATGGCCAGCAGGGCCGGTCGGCGTCGACGGACTTCGCTGACCAGGAGCAGCAGACCGAGCAGCGCCAACACGACAGCACCCGTCACGATCCAGCCCGCCGACCAGGAGTGCGTACGGAAGAACTCTGCGACCTGGGCGTAGGGCAGAAATAGCGGTTTCGGGTTGTTCACCGCGGCGTAGATGACCTCGACCACCACAAGGACGGACAAGGCGAACAGCGCCAGCCCGATGACGAGGGACAGGATTCGGTCGGTGGTCCGCATGGGTCAGCTCACCCGCCGCTGTTCTGGTTCGTCTGTGACCAGCGCGGTCACCCGGATCGCCACGTGGGCGTGCTGAATCCCGACGAGGTCGCGGAGCTGGCTGACCACTCGCGAGCGCACCTGCTCGGTGACCCCGCGGACCGAGGCGGGCCAGGTGACCGACATTTCGACTGTCACGTCGGCGGCATCGGCATGTACGGTCGCGCTCACCCGGGCGCGGTCGCCGCCCGAACCCAGGGCGATGCCGAGCACTCGAGTCGCCGAGCCGGTGGCCGAATCCACTTCGGAGACCGCCCGCTGAGCGACCCGCTCGACCACCCGAGGGGCAATGGTCAACCGGCCGCGGGCGCCCGGGTCGTCGCCGACGACGTCGAAGCCGGCCGCTGCCGACGGCGTGGGTGCGCCCCTGGTGTTCGGGACCTCTCGGTTCATCGCTTCGAGCGGTCGCCGCCGCCTAGGTAGGGGCTGAGGTCTATCTGGCCTTCGACCACCTTGCCGACGACGAACCCGACGACGGCCAGAAAGGCGACGATCAGGAACGCGCCGAATCCGCCGATGACACCGGCGAAGCCGAGTGCCATGCCGACAAGCATGCCCACAAAGCTGGGACGCATGGAGTTCTCCTTCGAGGGATGTGCGGTATTTGACCGCGAGGTATGAAAGCCGTACCGGAGTTCCTGACCTACCCGGCGGCACCGGCCGCGCCACCGATGTCGACGTCGTCGATGGCCACCGTCACCGAACGCCCCGGCGCCACCAGAGCAACCGCGTGGCGGACCTGATCCGCGACCTCGGACATGGGGGGACCGAAGGTAGCCACTACCCGTACATCGAGGTCGGTCTCGCCGACAACGGGATGCTCCCGTACGACCACCCCGTACACCCGCCGCCCGGGTAGATACGTCGCGGCTTCGCCGAGCAGACCGCCGGATAGCCGGGCGACGGTCGAACAGGCACCGACGGAAGCCGCCACGGCGTCCACGTCCACGCCCCCGATGACGGCAGGGCGGGGTTCGGTCACTGAACCCGGCTCTCCTGCGGCTGCTCGTCCTCGCTGGGGTCGCTAGGCAGGTGGATGTCGTCGACGGAGATGTTGACCTCGACCACCTGCAGCCCGGTCATCCGTTCGATGCTCTGGATGACGTTGCGCCGAACGGCAGCGGCGAGCTCGGTTATGGAGACGCCGTACTCGACGACGAGGTCGAGGTCGATGGCTGCCTGGGTTTCGCCGACCTCCACGGCCACGCCCTGGGAGACGTTAGGGCCGCCGGAGCCGGGGATGCGCTCGCGGATGGCACCGAACGCGCGGGCGGCGCCGGCCCCCAACTTGTAGACACCGGAGACGTCGCGAGCAGCGACGCCGGCGATCTTCTGGACCACCGACTCGGCGATGCTGGTCTTGCCCTGGCTGGTCTGCAGCTGCTTGCCGGCCGAGGACTCGTCCTGGCGCGCCGTCGTGGGCGCTGCGGACGTGCTGGGCGGAGCGGAGGTGGTGGTTTTCGGCGCGGTCACGATATCCCTTCGATTGCGTCCGATGCGGTTCGCACGGGACTCTCTTATGGACTACGACACGGCGGCACCGGAATCCTCACGCCACAGTTGGAGATATCTCATTTGGTTCCCCAGCAGCGTCGGCGTAAACGCGGCGTTAGAGTCCCAACCCGTGAGTCCGCAGCGCAACGATCCGGTTCGCGTCGATGCGCGCGCTGAGTTCCGCCGATTCGTTCTGGAACATCATCCAGACCGGGGTGGCGACCCACAGGTGTTCCACGCTGGCCTTGCTGCCTATCGGGCGACCGGCAGCGTGTACGGCTTCGTTCCTCGACTGGGTCCCAGGCTGTCTGCATCCCGACGACGTCGCGGGGCTGCCGCCGTCATCAACCGACTGCGCCGCGCCAGGCAAGCTCGCCGGCGCCGGCCGCGAGTCCGGTAACGAGATCGGCGGCTATCCCCTTTCCGCGAGGTAGCGACTGGGGTCGCTGCCGGCCGAGGCGCCAGCTTCCAGCCACCGGGTAAAGCCCTCCTGATCACGGCGTTCGAGTTCGTCCAGATACTTTGCGCGTACGCCAACGATGACATCGCGATCCGGTCCAGAGGTCGTGTGCTGCAGCGCGGTGTAGCTCCGTCGCCAGGCCAGGCACAGTTGTTCGGTGGTCAGCTCGGCGGGTGGAGTCGTTGTCAGTCGCACGGGCTCGGCGGGTAGGTCAGGCGGCGGTTGAAGGGCTGGCTCGGGTACGGCCGCTGTCCGCCTCCGGTTGAACCACCACAGCCAGGCTGCTGCCGCGAGGACGACTGCGAATCCGGCGGCGCCGGCGGCGCCGAATATCGCGATCATGCCTACGAAGACCAGACAGCCGATCACCGTCCCGGAGCCAGCCAGGATCCCGATCCGTGCGGCAGGCCTTCGGTCACCAACATCGCCCGGATCGACTGCGTTCCTGGCGTTGACGCCGACGAGGGACCCCACCAGCAGGCCCAACGCCAGCCAGCCGAACAGGGCGGTGGCCGGCAGAACGATGACGCCCACGCCGACGAGAAGGGATGCCGCGGCAACCACCACGACCCACAGGAGCCGATGCATCAGGAACATCTCGCTGAACCTCGCAGTCAGCAGCAGGGGAAACGATCCCAGCGGTGTTGCCCGCCGGCTACAGCTACGGCGTGGGTATGTCGGCCTCGGGCAGGTTGTCCTTGAGCCTCTCGATCTGGCGCTCGAGCCGATCGACGGCGCCCTGGTCGTTGAGAAACGTGGTGATCCCGATGGCCAGCGCACCGGCGATGAGTACGGCGATGATGCTCAGCACCAGTCCGGCGATGGACACACCTTTTCCGGTGATCCCGACCTTCTTGGCCGCCCGGATTCCGACGATGCCGAGGATGATCCCGAGAATCCCGACGACCAGGCCAACCGGGGAGAGCAGCACGGTCAGCACCATCAGCAACGCCGCCACGCCGAAGGCCAGCGCGAATGCCGCCGCGACACTGGTCTTGGCCGGTTTGGCACTGCTTTCGCGCTGTTCGACCTCATTCTCGGCACGGTCGTGTTGATGGCGTTCGTGCTCGTCACGATCGCGGGCCTCGCGCTCGTGCTGAGCGCGGTCGTGCCACTCGCGGTCGTGTTCCTCGCGAGATGTGGCCTGTGCTCGGCCCGCGGCGCCATCGTCGACGTTGCGGGGGCCTTCGGTGCTGGCCATAGGAGGTCCTTCGTCTCAATGCGGTGAGTGGGCGCCGGTAGCTCAGCGCGGGTGGTCTGGGGATGAACTGGGGTCGGTGGCCGGAGCACCGCCGGGGTGTCCGGCCACCGATCCGAGCCGATTGGCCTAGAGGCCGATCTTGTCGCCGAGGCCGCCGCCCAGGCTCCCTGGGTCAACGCCGAACTTGTCGAGCAGGCCCTTGTCCTTGTCCGTGTCGACCTGGTCGGGGAGCTCGGAGTTGGCCTGCTCGGCCTTGTCGTTGTCACCGCGTGACTTGATCATCTCGATGATCTTGTCCTTGGGGATCTGCATGTGAACTTCCTTCCGTTACTAGGGATGTGTGCTGAGCCCGGCCGCCGGCAACGCCGACGGCCGGACGTGCGGGATCAGCGCTGGTCGCGCCCGTCCTGGTCGGTGTCGATCTGCTCCTTGCGGACCTGCTCGTTGACCGTCTCCTCGCCGGTGACGGTCTCCGTGCCTAACCGGACGCGCTCGACCGGGACAGTCTCCTTGGCCACGACCGGCCGCTCCTCGGTGAGGGTGACCTCGTGTTCCTCTTCGGTGAGGTCACCGCCGCTCATCGCCTTGCCGCGGTTGGCCTCCGTGATCGGCTCGCGCTCGAGGGTGACCTCTTCGTGACTGACCGGCACCGTCTGGGTGACGTTCTCGGTGACGATGTGCTTGCGCAGCCTGGCCCTGCCGGTCTCCCGCTTCTCGGTGCCGACATCGAGTCGCTCCTCCGAACGGGTCATCGCATCGTCGGTGGTCGGACCGGAGGTGTCCTGGCCTTGGCTGCCGGTCTCGCCGGAACGGTCCCGATCCTTGTCGCCGCCGGATGCCGACTGTCCGTAGGACATGCCGTAGTGGCTGTAGAGGTCCTGCTCGTCCTCGGGGCTGAGGTCCTGTCCCGGGTCATGGTGCGGGGCGGTCTTGAGCTGTTCCTTGTCGAAGGGCACCCGCAGGTCCTGGCCGTCGAAGTTGGCCTGGCTCAGTGGGATCAGCGACACGTTCCCGCCGAACATGCCGGTCTTGACCGAGGCCCATTCGGGCTTGTTCGTCTCGTTGTCGAAGTAGACGTCGCTGATCTTTCCGAGCTTGTCGTCCTGGTTGCCCAGCACGGCTGCTCCGGTCAGACTGTTCGCATCCTGCATGTCGATTGTCACGGTGAACCTCCTTGTTGCGCGGCGGCGCGGGCAACTCCAGCGCTCGATGAACCATGGAACGGCCTTGGTGGCCGCCTGGCATTTGTTCGATGTCCGCCGTCCCGAAGGGCCGACGAGCAGTAGGACCAGTGGCTAGGGGCGGTGCGCGCCGGCGGCGTCGTACCCGGCGTCATGCTGGGAACCTGACTGCTGGCCGGCCTTGCTCTGCGCCTTGTCCTTGGCTTGGGCGGCTTGGTCTTTGACGCTGGGGGCGTTACGGACCTGCTCGGCCATCTTCGGCTTCTCTTCGTCGTACTTGGACAGGGTCTGCTCCCACCGTGACCGCATCGGGGTGATCCCGCCCCCGCCCACAGCGACGATGGTTACCCCCACGAGAACAGCGAGGAACGCGTACAGCACGGCGTTGACCACGTTGGTCGCGATCTGCAACTGATTCAGCGCAGCGATCACACCGAGCGCCAAGATCAGCGTTGAGACCACGTTGGCGATGACCTTGCCGTAAGATAGGCCACCCAGGCTGTTCTGGATCAGCCCCTTGGCGCCAGCGGCGATCGCCGACGCGATGACCACAATAATGATTGCAACGAACACCTTGGGCAGGTAGCCGATGATCGCAGCCAGGTAGTCACTGATCGGGTTCGGTCCAAACACCCCGAACGCGGTGGACAGCACGAACAGCATGACCGCGTAGAACACGATCTTGCCCAGAATGTCCGAGGCGTCGTACTGGCTTTTGTCCAGCGCCTTCTTCACCCCGCCCTTCTCCACGGCCTTGTCGAAGCCCACCTTGTCCAAGACCTTGGCGATGACCTTCGACAGTGCCTTGGCGATGATGTAGCCGATGATCAGGATCAGCAAGAACCCGATCAGCTTCGGCAGAAATTCGAGCGCCGTGTCCAGCGCGTCGCTGAAGGACTGGCCGATGTCCATGGAGTTCCTTTCTCTTGTTCGGGAATAGGAGAACCCACCCCGTGACGTCCTTGCGGCAGGAAGCCGCGAAGGCTAGCGCCCGGGCCGGTCGCGATCAGTGTCGGCGCTGCGGTCGGTGTCGCCGTCCACCTCGATCTGCTCGGAGCGAACCTCCTCGGACACCTCCTGGGTGTCACGCACCGTCTCGGTGCCCAACTGGACACGCTCGACCGGCACGGTCTCCTTGCCCACCACGACCCGCTCTTCGGTAAGAGTGACCTCGTGCTCCTCCTCGGTCAGGTCACCGCCGGACATGGCCTCACCCCGGTTGGCGTCGGTGATCGGCTCGCGTTCGATGCGAACCTCTTCGCGGCTGACCGGAACCTGAACGGACTGGGTTTCCGTGGTGATGTATTTCCGCAGCCGGGCCCGACCGGTCTGGACGCTTTCGGTGCCGACGTTGAGGCGCTCCTCCGACCGGGTCATCGCGTCGTCCGTGGTGGGGCCGGACGTGTCCCGTCCGACGATGCCAGCCTCGTCCGTCCGGTCACGATCCATCGTGGAGTCGCGGTCCATAGGCACGTCCTGATCCATCGACGTGGTGGTCTGCTGCCCCCCGCCGCCGCTGTCCAAGCCGTAGTGCCGATACAGCTCCGCCTCCTGCTCCGGGCTCAGGTGACCGTCCTCGTCGATCTGCGGTGCGTCCTTGACCATGTCCTTGGTGACCGGGACGGTCAGGACTCCGTCGGCGA
>JACCQS010000023.1 GCA_013814015.1 Geodermatophilaceae bacterium
CTGGGAGCTCCTTCTCCTTGACCGACCGTACGGTGATCTCCACGTCAGCTGTCTTCCCGGCTTGGTCACCGGCAGCCAGTTGGGTCTGGAAGGTCTTGGTGTCGGCCTCGTCCATCCCGACCAACGCTTCGTCGAGACCGATCATGAGGTCACCGGCGCCGACCTCGTAGGAGAGTCCGGTTGTCGTACCGCCCTCGACCTGCTTGCCGTCGACCGTGGCTGACAGGTCGAGACTGACGTAGTCACCGGTCGCCGCCGAGCGGTCGACGCCGGTCAGCATCGCGAATCGGTCGCGCAGCGCATTGATCTGGTTGTCCATCTCCTCGTCCGTGACCTCGATGGGGTCGACGGTCACAGCAAGGGAGTCCAGGTCCGGGATCTCGATCGTCGGTCGAATGTCCACCTCCGCCGTAAAGGCGATCGTGTCGCCGTCATCGAGCCGGGTGACCTCGATCTCGGGCTGGCCCAGCGGGCGTACGTCGTTTTCCTGGAGCGCCTCGCCGTACGCCTGAGGTAGGGCGTTGCTGACCACCTCGTCCAGGATCGCGGGGCGGCCGATGCGTTGCTCGAGGATGCGAGCGGGGACCTTGCCTGGCCGGAAGCCCGGGATCCGCACTTCGGCACCGATCTTCTTGTACGCGGCTTCGAATGCGGGCTTGAGCTCATCGAAGGTTATTTCGACGGCCAACTTCACCCGGGTCGGGCTCAACGGCTCGACCGTGGTCTTCACAGGCGTAACTCCTCCGGCAGATCTTCAGGGATTGGCCGCTGCGATGTGACGCTGGCCCAGACAGGAGTCTAGTGCGCAGGTCGTGGCGCGCAGCGTCGGTGCCCACGCGCGCGGCCGTCGGTCGTCAGGGGGCGCTGTCAGAGGGGTGGGACACCGTTGCAGACATGACCGAGACCCAAAGGGATGACCCGGCCGCGAGGTACTGGGTGAACACGGTGTCCCTCGAGCACGTGCAGCTCGGCGTCGAGGGCGGCTTCACCCAGGCAGATCACGGTCGCTCGACGCGACTCAAGCGGCTGCGCCCAGGAGACTGGCTGGTCTTCTACTCCCCGCGTACGGCGATGCGAGGCGGGCGGGGATTGCAGGAATTCACCGCCCTGGGTCGAATTCGCGGAACCGAGCCCTACCAGGTGGAGATGAGTCCCGACTTCCACCCGTATCGACTCGACGTCGAATTTCGCACGGTGACCTCGGCGCCGGCACGGCCGCTGGTGGGCGATCTCGACTTCATTCCCGATCCCAAGCGGTGGGGCTACCCGTTCCGCCGAGGCTTGTTCGAGATCGGCGAGGCCGACTTCGGCAGGATCGCCACAGCCATGGGTATCGACTGGGCCGACAGCTGACCCAGCCGGTGGACGGCTAGCGTCGCTGAGGTGGCCCGCCTCGTCGCCTTTTTGCGCGCCATCAACGTCGGTGGGCGCACGGTGAAGATGGACCATCTGCGGTCGCTGATCAGCGGTTACGGAATGGAGGCCGTCGAGACGTTCATTGCCAGCGGCAATGTGATCGTGGAAGGCGGCCGGCGCAAGCCTGCGAACGTCGAGTCGATGTTGGAGAGACGGCTGGAAGCCGACCTCGGGTATCCGGTCGCAACCTTCGTACGGACCACCGCCGAGTTGGCCCACGTCGTGGACGCAGAACCGTTTTTCGCTGCGCCTGGCCGCTACTACGTGACCTTTCTCAAGGAGGTGCCGGTCGCAACCGCAACCGAGCGCCTACTGACCCTGCGTAGCGCGGCCGAGGATTTCGCGGTCGTCGGCCGAGACCTGCACTGGCTCGTGAGAACCGGGTTCGAGACCCGGTTGACCGGAAATCAGAGCGCGTGGGCCGCGTTCGGTCCTGGCACCACGCGCAACATCACCACGATCCGGCGACTCGCGGCCAAGTATCCGCCCCCCTCGACGCGCTAGCCAGCTAGTCGGCCTGCGGGTTCCAGCCGTAGATCTTGTCCACGAGGATCGTCAGCACGATCCGACGGTCCTTGACCATGACCTCGCGGTACTCGTCCCAGTCCGGATGCTCGCCATTGATCGTGCGGTACAGATCGACCAGCGCCTCGACGGTGACATCCATCGGGTCAGCTGCGGTCTGCGAAAGCTGGGCGATCCCTTCGGCCACGGCGTAGCCGGCTCCGCTGGGGGGCCGGACGTGCAGGCTGGCTCGGGGATCGCGCCGCAGATTCGCCGTCTTGGCGCGCCCGTCGGTGATAGACACCCGAATGGTGTCCGGGTCGGCGTCGAACTGATGGGAGACGTCGGACAACTGGGGGCGCCCGTCCCGTTTGAGGGTTGCCAGGACTCCGAGGTGGCCGCCGGCCAGGATGTCCTTGAGCGGCTGGTCGTCGGCGGGTCGGTCACTGGGCAGACTCATGTCGCTGGGCGGTGTCATGTCGGGGTGACAGGATTTGAACCTGCGGCCCCTCGCTCCCAAAGCGAGTGCGCTACCAAGCTGCGCCACACCCCGCGGCGAATGCTCAGTGTATGAGGTTCTCGCCCAGCACCTTCCCAGCTGGGTTGCCGCGACAGACTCGCGGTTGGTTCAAGCGGGCTTGATGTCGGCGTTGCGATGAAGGACCATAGCTACCGACGCCGGGTCGGAGGGCGCTAGGTGAATGCGAAACTCGGCAGCCGGTAACCTCGGCGCTCGTACGGGGTGCACCGCTGGGTGCGCCGCACCGCGGGTGTAGCTCAATGGTAGAGCCCCAGTCTTCCAAACTGGCTACGCGAGTTCGATTCTCGTCACCCGCTCCAACCACAAAGGCCCAGGTCAAAGGCACAAACCTCCAACCCAGGCCCTTCATCCGCCAAATGCTGATCCGGCCGTGTGCCCTCTACGTGCCCTCCGGTCCTCAGCCGGGAGTGGCATCCGCCCGGCTCCTCTCGCGGAGAACCACGTCATTCAGCCGCGCCGCGATCTCGCGTGCCCGCTCGTCGGTGGCGTGCTGGTAGACAAGGGCAGCTCGCATCGTGGAGTGCCCCATGCGGTGCATCAGCTCGCGGGTTGATGCCCCGCTCTTGGACGCCAGATGGTTACCCGTGTGGCGCAGGTCGTGGAAGTGGAAGCCCTTCGGTAGCCCAGCCTCGACTACTCGCGTGGTCCACTTGACCGTGCTCCGCCAGCTTCCGCGCTTCGGGATGCCGCCGCGCTCCCCCGTGAACACCAGCGACTCTGATTCCGCGTCGACGAACTCATCCAAGTGCGTGCGCAACTCGCTGACCAGCACGGCCGGAACGGTGACCGTTCGCTCACCCGCCTCGGACTTCGGTGGGACGATGATCAGTCGGCCGCCGCCGAGCTCAGCGAAGGCACGACGCACCTCGATGGTGCCCGCGTCCAAGTCAATGTCCATCCTGCGTAGGGCGATCAGCTCGCCCCAGCGGAGGCCAGTCAACGCGGCCGTGAGGATGAACGCCCGGAACCGGCGCCCGATGACCTCGGCCAGCGCATAGACCTGCCTCACCGTTGCCGTCGGTCGCTCGGCGCGGCGCGCCCCGTCGGCCCCTTTGATTCGGCACGGATTGCGCCGGATTCGCTCGTCGTCAACAGCCGTGTTCATGATGGCGCGAACCAGCCTGTACGCCTTAGCTGCCGTATCTGCCGAACGGCCGTTCGACAGCAGCTCGGAGCGCCAGGTCCGCACTGTGTCCGGCCGGATCTTGCCCAGCTCGCGGTGGCCCAGGAATGGCCGGACGTGCAGCCTGAATACGGCCGCATACGCCTCGCGGGTTCGGGGGCCCAGCTTGTGCTCCGCGATCCATCGGTCGCCGTAACCGCCGAACGACACGCGGCCCTGATCGGGGTCCGTCCACTCACCCCGCACCAGCTCTGACTCACGCAGCGTCAGCCAGGTCAGCGCATCCTTCTTGGTCGGAAACGTGTGCGATCCGACTCTGCGGAGCCCGTCCGGGCCGAAGTAGCGTGCCTGCCACTTACCCGACGGGAGTCGGCGAGCCGTGCCGAACTGTCGCCTCCCCATCAGGCGACCCTCCCCCGGCGCACCGGCTCCACGGTGCCAGCGGCAACGAACTCCCGGATTGCCGACTCAGGAATCCGGACGTGTCGCCCCACCCGCACGAACCGTATGCGGCGCTCAGCAATCAGCCGCCGAGGAAAGCGCGCCGACTTCGCACCGAGGTACGGCGCAGCCTCATCGACGGTCAGCAGTCGTTCCATGTTGCGTGTCCTCTCACGTCATGCCGCCTAATTGGTTGGCGGGATAGCGCAGAGCACGCGCCTCCCGAGCTTGCGCTGCGATGGATGCGGCCAGTGCGGCGTCACCTGAGGTGAGGTAGCCCAGGCCGAGGAACTCCCACTCGCCCACGACCAGTGTCGATTCCGCAACATCGTCCGGCCGGTCGGTGTCCGCAGTCTGACCGAGGCGCCAGTCGTGGCGGGCCTGCCGCAGAGATCCGAGCGTGACTGAGAAGTGTCGGGACTTGGAGGCGAAGTGGCCACGGAAGGCGAGCATGTGCAG
>JACCQS010000223.1 GCA_013814015.1 Geodermatophilaceae bacterium
ACTTGTACGTGCATGCCCACGAGCGGCTCATGCGCTACGCCGTCAGAGCCAGCGCGAATGGGAGTACGGCGCTGGCCCCGGCTCGCCGGAGTTGCCGACCGGCCACGGTGAGCGTCCACCGCGAGTCGGCGAGATCGTCCACTAGCAGAATCGGATGGTCGCCAACTTCGGCGATCCGAGCGGCGAGCTGCGGGCCCACAACAAGGCGGTCCCACACGGCCGCCAGCCGGAAGGCGCTGTTGCCGCCCGGCTGTCCGGTCGGCCCACCGTGGGCGAGATCCAGCTCGCCCAGGTAGGGCAGTCTGCCCAACTTCCCGAGACCCCGCGCCACGCCGCTGACCAGCTGCGACCGGCGACGGGAGGGAATCGAGACGATTGCACCGGGTCGGCGCTCCCAATCCCAGGCGCCGAGCACCTGGGCACAGGCACGCAGCAGCGCCTCGTCGGGTGGCCCGTCCAGTGACCGGCCAGCCGTGGGTGCGGCGTGTGCAGCCACCACCCGCCTGGCGGCCACGATGTCGCCCGAAGCGTCGGTCGCGTCCGGGTCCTCCTCGATACCGGGCGGTTCCCGGTCGAGCATTCCCGGGGTCGCGTCGTGTCCCAGACCGTCGTCGCCGAGCAGGTTGCGCAGTCGCTGACCCCAGCCGAGATCGGTGAGCCGGGCGACGGCGCGGCCGGTCAGCATTTGCTCGTCGGGGGCGATCTTGCCGCGCACCCCGACCCCCAGCCGGTCTACGCCGGTCGGCCACTGGGCCCGCGTGGCGAGTTCCACACCGGGGCGGTCCAGACGCGCCGCGGCCGCATCGGCTGCCTGTGCGGGGATCTCGGTCGGATACCAGGGCCCGGCGCACACGTCACATCGCCCGCACGGGGTCGCGGACGGGTCGTCCAAGGACGTTTGCAGGAACGCCATCCGGCAGGTGACCTTCGGGAAGTCGGCCGGTCTGGCATACGCGATCATGGACTGCTGCTCGGCCTCGCGAGTTGCCGCGACCCGCTCGTACCGGTCAGCGTCGTAGACCCACTCCTGACCAGTTCCCCGCCAGCCCCCGGAGACGCGCTCCACTGCACCGTCGACGGCCAGCACTTTCAGGAGCAGCTCGAGCCGGGTACGACGAATGTTGGCCACCGTTTCCAACCGCGGTGTCGACCAAGGCTTTCCGGCATCACGCAAGGCATCCAAGATAGCGGCAGCATCGTCCTTGCGAGGCATGGACGATGTCGCGAACCACTGCCAGATGGCCAGATCCTCCGGTCCGGGCAAGAGTAGAACGTCGGCCCGCTCCACAGCCCGCCCGGCTCGTCCCACCTGCTGGTAGTAACTGACCGGCGAGGAGGGCGCTCCCAGATGTACGACGAAGCCGAGGTCGGGTTTGTCGAAGCCCATCCCCAGGGCCGAGGTGGCGATCAGAGCCTTGACCTGGTTGGCGCGCAACGCCTCTTCGGCCGCCCGACGATCGGCGTCATCCATGCGGCCGGTGTAGGCGCGTACCTGGTGGCCCGCGTCGCGCAGCAGAGCCGCAGTCTCCTCGGCCGCAGCGACGGTGAGTGTGTACACGATGCCGCTGCCGGGAAGCTCGCCCAGATGAGCCGACAGCCACGCCCAGCGGGCCCGGTCGGTGGGCAACCGAAGGACGCCCAGCCGCAGCGAATCCCGAGCCAGCGGACCTCGGACCGTGGTCACCTCGACCCCGCCGGCACCCAGTTGCTCCGCGACGTCGGCGACAACGCGCTCGTTGGCGGTGGCCGTGGTGGCCAGCACCGGCGTACCCGCTGGCAGATGGGTGAGCAGGTCCCTGATCCGGCGATAGTCCGGTCGGAAGTCATGACCCCAGTCGGAGATGCAGTGCGCCTCGTCGACGACCAGCAATCCGCAGCGCCGCATCAGATCGGGTAGCAGTTCCTCCCGGAAGCGCGGGTTGGTCAGCCGCTCGGGGGAGACGAGCAGGACATCCACCCCGTCGTCGGCCAGTCGTTGACTGACGTCGTCCCACTCGGTCGGATTGGCCGAACTCATCTCCACCGCTCGCACCCCTGCTCTCGCCGCCGCGGCGACCTGATCTCGCATCAGGGCCAGCAGCGGGGAGACCAACAGCGTGGGGCCCCCGCCGCGCGCTCGGAGCAGCGCAGTGGCCACGAAGTAGACGGCGGACTTGCCCCATCCCGTGCGCTGCACGACCAAGGCGCGCCGCCGGCCCTCGACCAGCGCCATGATTGCTAGGTCTTGGCCCTCGCGAAAATTCGCATCGGGGCTCGCGGTGAGCTTGCGCAGAATTGCCAAGGCTTCGGCGGCCAAGCCGTGGCTGGCAGTGTCGGGCTCGCGGTCGAGTTCGGTGCTGGACGGCATGGGCCCGACAGTAGGCACTCGCACCGACGACGGCGCACACCGTCCACAGGTGTCCCTGGTGGACAATCGAGGGTGATGCTGCCGCCCGACAACCACATCCATACCCAATTCTCGTGGGACACCAGATCGCGGTCGTCGATGATCCGGGCGTGCGAGCAGGCCGTCTCCGTTGGGCTCCCCGCAGTCGCGTTCACCGAACACGTCGACTTCACCGACTGGGGCGAGCGGGACCTGCCGATGAACGACGTTCCCGAGGCCCGCGCCAAGGGCGGGATCCAACCGCTTGACGTCGAGGGCTACAGCGCCTGCATCGAGGAGTGTCGAGAGCGGTTCGATGACCTTCGCATCCTGTCGGGGATGGAGGCCGGCGAGCCGCACTTGTTCTCGGGGAGCGTTGCCGACCTGCTCCAGCAGACGACCTTCGACCGGGTCCTCGGCTCGCTGCACTCGCTGCCCCGGGACGGTCTGCTGGTCGGGGTCGGTTGGTTCCTGTCCGGCGAGGCGGCCTACGACGTCGTACGGGCCTACTGCGCCGAGATGCTGCGCATGATCGAGAACAGCGACGTCTTCGAAGTATTGGCACATTTCGACTATCCGCGTCGTTTCTGGCCGAGGTCAGCGGGCCCGTACGACGACGCGAAGGTGGAGGAGGAGCACCGGTCGGTGTTCCGCGCCCTAGCGGCGTCGGGACGGGTGCTGGAGATCAACACCGCCAGTCCACTGGCCGTTGCGACCACCATGCGCTGGTGGCACGAGGAGGGCGGCGGTGCGGTGTCCTTCGGCAGCGATGCTCACACGCCGGGGCGGGTCGGGGACCGATTCGACCTAGCCGTGGACATTGTGGAGGTCGCAGGTTTCCGTCCGGGCAGGGACCGGTTCGACTTCTGGCGCCGCTGACCTACGGGGCAGGGCGGCCGGCGAGGGTGTCCAGGGCGGCGCGATCCAGGTCGGTGGCCGCGCTGATCTCGGTGAGCGAGAGTGCGCCACAGTCCAGTCCCCGGATGAGCACCGAGGCGAGTGCCTTTGCCGTCGCCGGCTCGTCGAGGATCCCTCCATCGACCTGGGCGACATAGGCCCGTAGCCGGCCCGCGGCCGCCGGCATGGCCTGGCGGAAGAAGGCGTACGTCGCGACATATCGGGTCACCAGCTGAGCCGGGTGCAGGTCCCAGCCCTGGTAGAAGCCGCGTTCCAGCGCCCGACGGACCAGCCCCGCGTGCACCCGCCAGGCCGCGTGGACCTCGTCGCGCGAGCCGACCGGGAGGATGTTCGTCGACCCGTCGACGGCGTCGGCCCGGGTGCCGGCGACGGCGACCTGCATCGTCGCCTTGGCGTGATCCGCTGCCGGATGGTCTGAGGCCTGGTGTGCCGCAGCAATTCCCAGCGATGCACTGTAATCGTATGTGCCGTAGTGCAGTCCACGGCAACGCGCGCCTGCTGCGCGCACCATCGGAGCGAGCGTCGCCCGGCCGTCCGCCCCGAGCACGGCCTGCGGAGTCTCCACCTGCAACTCCAGGCCGAGCCGTCCGGGCGCAAAGCCGTAGGCCGTCTCCAGTGCGTCCAGCACCGCGGTCATCGCCCCGACCTGCGCGACGTCGGTGATCTTGGGCAAGGTGATCCGCAGATCGATGCCGTCCAAACCCGTTGGCCCGCCAATTCCATCGACCAACTCACCGAGGAACAAATCCAGCGACCGGAGGCCTCGAGCTCGTACCGTCCCCTCCAGGCACTTGGCCCGCAGTCCCAGAAAGGGCGGAGCATTTCCAGTCCCGACGTCGGTGGCCACCGCCGCCGCCGCCGCGAGGATGTCGGCGTCCTCGGCCGCACTGGTACCCCGGTAACCGTCCTCCGCATCAACCCGAAGATCCTCGATGGGCTCGCTGCTCAGCTTGGCGAGCACCAGCTCCCACACGTCAGAGAGCAGGGCCGGGTCGATGCGAAGGATGTCGGCCATCCTGGACGCGTCCGGCGCATGCTCCTCGACGGCGGCCAGGGCGGCGGCCCCCCAGGCGGCAGACAGTCCCACCTCGACGCGGTCGGCGGGGACGTACACGGTGTGCACCGGCGCACGCCCGGCGGCATCACCCGGGAAGTCACGCATCCGGTGCTGATCGATGGGGTCGAGCGCGGCGTCCACCGCAGCCAGGGTCTGCCCGGACAGTCGGGGCGTACGCGCGGGTGACCTCGCTTCGGGCACGTGTTCAGTCGATCAGGTCATATGCGGGCAGCGTCCGGAAGTCCGGGAAATCGTCGTCGGAGGTGGGTACCTCCGGCCCGACGATACAAATGTCTGCTGCCACGACCCGCCACCTCTCCCTGGAATCCCATGCGCACAGCTTGGGCTGGCATCCTCTCACCGTGGCCGAGAATTCACTGGACTGGTTCAACGGCCTGCCAGCCGACGATCTGCGAGAACGGCTGCGCGCCTGCAATGCCGCCGATCGGTTCGTCGACGAGATCGCGGCCCGACGTCCCTACGCCAGTGCGAGCGAGGTCGCCGACACCGCGGTCGCAGTCACCCTCGGTTTGGACTGGTCCGCGGTTTCCCAGGCGTTGGCAGCCCATCCGCGGATCGGGGAGCGAGTCGGTGGTAACTCCGCCGAGGCGCGATCCTCACGCGCCGAGCAAGCCTCGATGGGTACCGCTGACGATGTCGTACGCGCCGCACTCGTCGAGGGGAACCAGGAGTACGAGGCACGCTTCGACCACGTGTACCTGATCCGCGCGGCCGGCCGGAGTCCGGCGGAAATGCTTGCGGAGTTGCACCGGCGGCTGGGCAACGACGAGGCCAGTGAGCGAGTCGAGGTCACTGGCCAACTCGCCGAGATCACCCGCTTGCGGGTCGAGCGGTTGATTGGACATCCATGAGCGTGTCCACGCATGTCCTCGACACGTCTCGAGGACTCCCGGCGTTCGGGGTCAATGTGTTGCTGACCGATCCCACCGGCGATACCGTCGCCGCCATCACCGACCTGGACGGACGCGCCCGGCTGGCCGAGACTCCGCTCCTCGTGGGGAATTACCAACTGGTGTTCGCGATTGCGGAGTACTTCGCGTTGACCCGCACGCCGACCTTCTACCCGGAAGTCACCGTTGCCTTCACGGTCACCGACGGCGCTGCACACCACCATGTCCCGTTGCTGATCTCGCCGTACGCCTATTCGACCTACCGGGGGAGTTGACCGCCGATGGGCATCACCCTCGGGCCCAATCAGTACGGCAAGGCCGAAGTCCGGGTCGTTACCGTCGACCGCTCCACGGCGCGGCACGTGCTCCGGGACCTGAACGTGTCCTGCGCACTGCGAGGGGACTTCTCCGCGGTGCACCTCGACGGCGACAACGGGCATGTCCTGGCCACCGACACCCAGAAGAACACCGTCTACGCCTTCGCTCGTGACGGAATCGGTGAGATCGAGGATTTCGGG
>JACCQS010000061.1 GCA_013814015.1 Geodermatophilaceae bacterium
GCATGCGCCAGCGCTGCGCGGTTCCGATGCTCTGCCGGACCTGATCGGCATGCTCAGCGACCCGGCGAGGACTCGCCGACCCCGGAGCCACTCGCGCCCCGATTAGAGCAGCTGGATCCTCGCTGGAGGCGAGGAGGTCCTCGGACACCTCCATCGCGCTCCCGGTGACCTCCATGGCGGCAGCACTGATCGAGGTTGCAGTGATGCGGACGGCACCGGCAGCCGCAGCCTGGGCGATGGCTGCGCCAACGATGCGATACGAGGTCCGATAATCCAGCCGGTGTGCCAGGGACAGGTCCTCGGCGAGGTCAGCCGCGCCGATGAAGTCGGCCGTGGCCCCTAACGACAGCACCGCGGTGTTCACCCGTACACCGCGCACGACGGCCGAACCGAGCCGGACCAAGCGGCCAGCGAGTGTCAGCGACCCCGCCACCTCGCCGTAGGTATGGAGCCAGTTGTCCGTACGCGCCGAGGGCGTCCGTGCCGTCGTGATCAGGCCGGCCAGACGCCCGGACAGGATGCCGGCCCCACCTCGCAGCACGGCAAGCGCGTACGGGTTGCGCTTCTGCGGCATCAGCACGCTCGCCCGGCACAGCGACGCGTCGAGTTCAACATAGTCGAAGGCGGGACTGGCGAAGATCTCCAGGTCTTCGGCGATCTGATCCACTGTCAGTACCGCTTGTACGGCGGCATAAACGGCATCGATCGGCCCGTCGACCGACCACATCGCATCCCGAGTGTTGGCGCCGACCTCAGCGAAGCCGAGCAGGTCAGCGACCCGCTGACGATCCACCGGAATGCGGCTGCCACCGGCCCCGCCCGCCCCGCCGGGGCAGATGTCGGCAGTCCGATATGCAGCCTCGATCCGGTGCAGGTGCCGCAGCGACTGCTCCGCGAACTGACCCAGATAGTGCCCGAAGGTGGAGGGCTGGGCGGGCTGGAGATATGTGCTGTCGGCCCACACGGACCCCGCGTGTTCCGCTTGTGCGGCCACGAGAGCGGCGCTGAGCGCGCATACATCGGCGTGCAGATCGAGCAACATGCCGCGCAGCGCCATCCTGAAGGCGATCCGGCCTGCTTCTCGCCGGGTTCGGCCCAGGTGCAACCACCCGGTCACCGCACCCAGGGACTTCTCCAGCTCCCGTTCCCTGGCGTTGTAGGCATCACCGTAAGCCGGGTCGTACGGGAAATCTGCCGGGTCACTGTCGACCAGTTCGAGCAGGCGCACCAGTAGCGGGCGGATGATGTCTAGGTCCACGGCCCCGGCCTCCACCAGGGACACCTGATGGGCAAGGTCGGCCAGGGTCAGCCCGCGATGCAGCAGCGGGGCATCGCTGATCTCCAGCCTGTACCCGGCCTCGACGAGTTCGAGTGCTGGTCCCTTGGTGATCCGACCCTGCGCCCCGAGATAACCCTCTGGCCCGGTCACGTCCGCGCCAGCCCAGCGAACAGTGTTGGTGCGCCACCGCTCACCAGGAATGCAACCGGCCCGGCCACCGCACCAGATCGGCAGGCATCGATCAGCGCGGCCATCGCTTTGGCGCCGAACACCGGGTCAAGGAACACACCCTCGGTACGGGCTGTCAGCGCCGCGGCCCTGTCCCCCTCCGCCGAGGCCACGCCGTATCCGGGCCCGATCCACCCATCCCGGATGTCAACCCGAAGATCGTCTTTGCCTACCTGATGCCGCGACACGCCGGCGTCGACCTCGGCGTGTCGGCGCACCCGGTAGGCAAAGGCACCGATCAGGTCCAGGGCTCCCGCCGCGAGCCGGCGCACCTGTGCGGTGATGTCCGCCACCGGCCGGCTGACGGTCACGCCCACGATCTCGCCGGACCCGGGCCGCAGTGCGGCACCGGCGACCAGGCCGGCGCAGGTGCCCCCGGAGCCGGTCGGCAACCAGAGCGCGGTCGGCGGATCGGTCAGTTCGGCGGACTGGACCGACAACTCGACGCTCGCCCTGAGGTATCCGAGCGCACCGACCGGCGTCGCCCCACCGCGGGGAACGACGTAGGGCCGCCGTCCGCGGTTCCGCAGTTCGCCAGCCAACACGTCCATCGCGTCGTCGACAGAGGACCGTTCCGGGTCACTGGTGAAGCGGATCCTCGTACCGATCTGACGATGCAGGAGCAGGTTGCCGCGATCCGGGACCGCGTCGCCGTAACAGACAACGAACGGTTCGACCCCGCACCGGATCGCGGCCAGCGCCGCCAGCATCGTCCAGTTCGACTGGGGTCCGGCCCCGGTGACCAGGCAATCGCATCCCCGGTCGAGCGCATCGGCCAGCAGGTACTCCAGCGCCCGCACCTTGTTCCCGCCAAGCCCGAGGCCGGTGAGGTCATCCCGCTTGAACCAGACCGGGACGCCGAGTTCGGCGGACAGACGCGGCGCCAGGTGCAGCGGGGTCGGCAATTGCGCCAGTTCGACCCGCCGGACACCTGCCAGAACCGTGCCGACATCACCTGCGATGGTCATTGCCAGCGACCCAAACCGGCCAGCACCCGGTCGACGAACTGCCCGGCCGAGCCGAGCGCTCCGCGAACGTCCAACAGAGTCCGGAGCTCTTCGTCGCCGATGACGTCGAGCCGACGGTCGGCGCGCAGTGCGGTCAGGAAGTCCTGGCCTGCGTTGATTCCGGACATCGATGCCTCGTAGACCACGTCGTGCGCCGTGTGTTTCCCGAGCCGGTCCGACAGTGCCCGAAGCACCGGTTCGGACATCAAATATCCGCGATTTGAGGCCAGATTCACACTCATCCGCTCGGTGTCGATGTCCAGCCGCTCGAGCATGTCGACACCGAGGGCGCAGCTGGCCGAGAACGACAGGCAGGCCTCGGGCAGGAGCAGCCATTCGGTCTTCCACGCCCGGCCGTCTCGTTCGTGCTCGCAGACGATCCCCTCCAAGGCCAGCCCTGCCTGGGCGCGGACCACGCGGGACAGGGTGACGAGCTGTTCGGAGTTCTCCGGGTTGCGCTTGTGCGGCATCGTGATCGACCCGACGGTGCCCGGCCGGAAACCCTCGCGCACCTCACCGATCTCCGGGCGCTGCAACTGCAGGACCTCGTTGCCGATCTTGGCCAGCGTGCCAGAGGTGGCCGCAAGCAGGCAGACGAACTCCGCCACTCGATCGCGGGCGGTCAGCCAACAGATCTCGGGGGCGCCCAACTCCAGCCGGGCCGCGAAGGCCTCCAGCAGGTCCACCCCTTGCTCGCCCCAGAACTCCATGGTGCCCAGTGCGCCACCGAGTTGGGCCACTTCCCATCGTGGGCGTCCTTGGGCCAGTCGCGCCAAGTGGCGGTCCAGCTCCGCTGCCCACACCGCCGCCTTGAAGCCGAACGTGATCGGCAGGCCCGGCTGCCCGTGCGTACGCCCGCACATCGGCGTCTCCCGATGGCGGCGGGCCAGGTCGGCGGCGAGGTCGCGCGTGGCCGTCACATCGCGAACCATGATGTCGCCGATGGCCCGGCAGATCAGTGCGGCCCAGGTATCGGCTAGGTCCTGAACCGTCGCGCCGTAGTACACCCATTCCCTGGCGTCCTCCGGCAGCGTCGCGCGCAGGGCCCGGATCAGACCTATGGTGGAATGCCCGCTGGTCTGGGTTTCCTCCGCGACCAGTGCGAGGTCGATCCGCTCGAGCTGCGCGTGGCCGCGGATGGTCTCGGCGGCCACCCGCGGGATCAGCCCGACGTCGGCCTGTGCCTCGGCCAACGTGGCCAAAATCTGCAGCCACGCCGTGACCCGGCCCTCATCGTCGAGCAGCGCCCGGGATTCGGCGGTCCCCCAGAGATGGCCGAACAGTCGCGAGTCGGCCGGATGTGCGCTCATCGGCGGACCTCAGCCGGCCGGTACGGGTTCGGGCTCCGATGCGGGTTCAGCTGTGCCGGCGAGCTGAGTTGTCGGCGCCGTAACGAGTTCGGTGTCCGCTGGTAGCGGCAATCCGCACAGGCCACGCAGGGCAACGCGAACCTCATCCAGATTCGAGCCCCAGGGAACGATCGCGGATCGCCCGGACAGGGAGATTCCGCGCTCCAACAGGCAACACTTGGCCAGTACAGCTGCCCCGTCCGGACGGTTGATACGAGCGCGGGGGCACAGCTCGACGCGGCTCGGCTCGGAATCGTAGAAGTGCTCGTGAAACTGGCGTGAGCGGTCGCATCCGATCAGCAACCAATCCGCCTCGGCCGCGGGTCTGGTGTCCAGGAAGCTGACATCCCCCGGCAGATCGACCCCACTGCCGCGGCAGGGCAACAGGTAATGCGCGGCGGGATGCTGCGCGGCCAGGTCGCGGATGTCCACCGCGTCGAGCACGAGCTCGATGGGAGGCAGATCCTCGTCGTAGGCCACGACCTGTTCAGCCATCGCGAACAATTTCGGTGGATGTGGCGGGATGACCTCGGTCACATAGATCCGGATCGGCTGCGGACGCCAGATGAAGTTCACGTGCTCGTACCGGCCCTGCACGATGTAGGCGCGGGCCCCCGCCGGCCCGTGCCGCAACGCCGTATGGGCAAGCGCGCTGGCATTTCCCACATCGGTGTCCGGGTCATCGATCCAGACTGTCTCCTCCGGTCCGGCCAGAACTCGCAGTTCGGTGACCGGGGTGAACAGCGGCTCGCGGTTTTGTGCGTGGACGGCGACCAATGCCGTCTGCGAACCGCGGCGCAGGGCCAGGTAGTCGGTGCGCCGGTAGATCTCCCGGCCCAGTAACAGGCTGCCGATGGCCTCGTCGGTGAGTTCGATGTCCACGTCCTGGACGGACAGGCCGCGGTAGGGCCGGGTGACCGTGTTGGGCGCGGGGTCGGCCAGCGGGGCGTGCGTCACGCCGGCGGACCGACGGCTGCGGTGTCCGCCCGCAGGCCCAGCCGGAGGGATTCCAGGGACAACACCGATGACGGCTCGATATTGCCCAGGTTCACCTCGGCGCCGAGAGTCTTGATGAACCAACTCTGCTGCGCCTTGACCGGTGCCTCGAAGATGATCCGATCCTGCGGGATCTGGGTGAGAATCTCCGAGACGATCTCTTCATGGACGGCCTGATCAGCGTGGTATAGCCCCACGGTTCCGCTCTCCCTGCCTTCGGCCACAACGAATTGTGCGCCCGCATCGAGGTCCCTGGCCATCTCCTCGACCCACTCCTCGGGTTTCGTCGGATAACTGCCGTCCTTGGAGCCGGTCTCGGCGAGCACGACAAAGTCCGCCGCCAGGTCCTTGATCAGCCCCAGCTTCCGGTCATCGGTCAGCGCCTGCAGCCCGTTGGAGACCTCCAGATGGGTGACTCCGAGTGCCTGGGCCCAGTCGCGAAAGGGTTCGATCTGGTCCTGGTGCGCGACGATCTCGGTGAGAGTTCCGCCCAGGCACACCGGAACGCCTGCCTCGGCATAGGCACTGACCCGTTGCGCCAGGATCGGGTCGATGTATCCGATCCCCCAACCGATCTTGACGATGTCGATCAGGTGGGCAACCTGAGCCAGCAGGTCCTCTGTGGCGGCCAGAGGCAGGCCCTTGTCCAGGATGTGAGTGATTCCCCTGGTGCGAGGCTTGGACATGCGGGCAGGCAGATGCAGAAAAGTAGGACCTTCCGTCACAGCTCGCCTCCCGCGGGGTGCTTCGACGGTAAGTCAGTCCGGACTGGCCACGCGTTGTCCTGGCGGGGCAAGGATCGCCCGGAGTTTCCCCCTAGCGGCGTGTTCCGCACGCCTGACGGGCCGCGGGTCGATTCAATGAACGCGGAGCAGAGCCAGGAACATCGCGTCTGTACCGTGTCGATGCGGCCACAGCTGTACGTAGGGCCCGACGCCCAGGGCGGGCA
>JACCQS010000068.1 GCA_013814015.1 Geodermatophilaceae bacterium
ACGTACCGGTTCGCGATCACATCCGTCGGCGACAGTGGACCTGCGAGCTCCGCGGAGAGCTGCGGCTGCTGAGTGGTCTGCTGCTGCTGAGTGGTCACAGTCGAGGACCCTAACCGCGGGGACTAGATTGGGATTCCGTGAACGAGTCATCCAGCGTCGACGTGATCTTCTCCGCCGGCCACCAGCAGGTGGTCTTCTGCGCGGATGAACCGAGCGGGCTCAAGGCCATCATCGCCATCCACTCAACCGCGCTGGGCCCTGCGCTGGGCGGTACCCGCTTCTACCCCTATCCCGACCAGGCCGCGGCGCTGACCGATGTCCTACGGCTGTCGCGGGCGATGTCGTACAAGAATTCCCTGGCCGGGCTGGACCTCGGCGGCGGCAAGGCCGTGATCATCGGGGATCCGTCCCGCGACAAGACCGAGCAACTGCTCCGGGCCTACGGCCGGTTCGTCGAGAGCCTGGCCGGGCGCTACATCACCGCCTGCGACGTCGGCACCTACACCCCGGACATGGACGTGATCGGCCGGGAGACCAGCTACGTCTCGGCCCGGTCGGTTGAGCACGGCGGTGCCGGCGATTCTGCCGGTCTCACCGCGGTCGGGGTCTTCCAAGGAATGCGTGCCAGTGCCCAGCATGTTTGGGGCACAGCATCTTTGATCGGTCGTCGCGTGGCGGTCGCAGGCGTGGGCAAGGTCGGCCGCCACCTCGTCGACCACCTGGTCGCCGACGGAGCGTCAGCGGTCATCACCGACCTGGACCAGGCAGCTGTGGATCGCGTCCGGACGACACACCCGCTGGTCGACGTGGCGCCTGACACCGCAGCACTTCTTGCTCAGGACCTGGACATCTACGCGCCGTGTGCGCTGGGCGGGGCCCTCGATGATCCGACCATCGCCACACTGAGCGCGCGGATCGTCTGCGGTGGTGCCAACAACCAACTGGCTCATCCCGGCATCGGCAAGGCGCTGGCCGATCGCGGGATCCTGTACGCGCCGGACTACCTGGTCAACGCCGGCGGTGTCATCCAGTGCGAGAACGAGGTCGGCGGCTATCCGGCTGACCGGGCCCGGGCAATGACGGAGCGGATCTTCGACACCACACTGCGGGTCTTCGCACTCGCCGAGGCCGACGGTGTACCGCCGGTGGTCGCCGCCGACCGCCTAGCCGAGCGGCGGATCGCCAGTGTCGGCCGACTGACCGCCATCCGACTTCCCGGTTCTCGAGCCCCTAGCTGAGCAGCACCCTGGCGGTTTTGACGCAAACCGCCAATCGGCAGCAACATCGTGTACGACACGCGGTAGTATCTTTGTCTTATGACGGTTGTGAACTTCCGTACGGACGAACGCAGTGATCGGGCGCTCGCCGAGCTGACGGCTGATGGTGCGACGGTGTCAGAAGCGATTCGACAGGCGCTGGTGGACGCCGTGCGGCTGCGTCGACGCGAACAGATGCGCCGCGAGTCTCGTGAGGTGTCTGAAGATCCCCGGGAGGTGGCTGAGTCCAAGGCCGTACTGCGCGAGATGGAAGCACTGCGTGCGTGGTGACGTGCACCGACTCAGAACTCCACGCGGCGCACGGGGTCATGAGCAGCGTGGCGCGCGATTTGCCGTGGTGATGCAGTCTGACGATCTGCTCCTGTCGACACTGCTGGTTGCCCCGACCTCTCGGTCCGCCCAGTCTCGGATTTTTCGGCCGAGCATCATGGTCGGCGGCGAACGGACCCAGGTCATGACCGAGCAGTGCACCGCCGTTGCTCCCGATCGCCTCGGCGCCTTGGTCGGTCACGTGACGCGTAACGAACTCGACAGCATTGATGCCGCGCTGCGCTTGGTCTTCGAACTGGACTGAGGGTGACGCCGGTCACCTGTGCGAGAACACGCATGAACCCGTCGTGCCTGGTCGTCATCGGGCGGGTACGCTCGTGTTCTGACACACACACCCATCGGGGCCATGCCGGACCCGTATTCCTGTACGAGGGGGTCGAGCCATGGGGCGCGGCCGTGCGAAAGCCAAGCAGACTCGAGTTGCTCGGGACTTGAAATACAGTTCGCCGAACACTGATCTCGAGCGCTTACAGCGTGAATTGTCCATGGGCTCGCAGCAGTCGGATTCCACCTCAGCTGCCAGGGCCACCGATGACGAACCGGACGTCTGGGCCGGGCATACCGATCCGGACGAGGACAGCTGGGCCTCCAGCGCCCGCTGACCCACCCGAGCACCGACAGACCTGAGGGCACCTCCGTGACGGAGGTGCCCTCAGGCTATGGCGGTCTCACCGCCGGGTGATGTGGGTCCCGGCGGGAAGTCCGGCCGGGCAATTCAGCTGAGCGTCCACCTCTCGCTGTTCCACAGTGGACCGGACTGGGTGGCGTTGTCCTCGACCCCCTGCAGGGTTGCGGAGTAGGCCAAGAAGGTCGGCTTCTGGTAGAGCGGGATCGAGTAGTGGTCCTCCCAGAGCAGGGCGTCGATCTGGTTGCAGATGCCTGCGGGATGATCACGTCGATCGTCTGCTGACGCAGCGGGTTGTTCACCGTCGTCGAGATCGCCAGTGCCAACCGGCCACGATCCGGGTGCTCGTACACACCATCGCCGCCCAGCACGTAACCGGACTCCTCCAACAGAGCCTTGGCACCAGCGGCACCCGGGTCGTTGCCGATGTTCTGGTAGACCAAGGCCGCGAGGCCCGGCTTCTCACCCCAGTAGTTCTCGTTCGGAGTCAGCGTCACGACCTGACTGGACACGTCGATGTTCTCCAGCTTGAGTTGCCACGGCCCACCGGAGATGTCCTCAGGAATGCCCTGGTCGGTCGGCCACCCGGTGGTGATCATCTCGCAGAGCGCAACCGGGTCGTCGTTGTCCAGGAGATGAGCCGGCAGCAATGGCGTCGTTCCGGTGAACAGCCCCTGCCAGTCGGCGAACGCACTGCCGTAGGTCACCGTGACGGTCTTGCCCTCATCGGCACCATCGACCGATTCGATTCTTTCGAAGCCGACGGTGCTCAACAGCGACTCGCAACCCCCGTCAGCCGGGTCGGCCGAGCGCTGCAAGCGCCAGGTGAACTCGAAGTCGTCAGCTGTGATCGGAGTGCCGTCGCTCCACACCGCATCCGGGTTGATCGAGTAGACGTTGACCTGCTTGCCCTCCACCTCCTCCAACGTCGGCTCCCCGGTCAGCAGCTCGTCGTCGTACACGACCGAGAAGTCCGGCAGCAGTTTGAAGGTGCTGGGGAAGATCCGGATCGAGATGTTCGCGACCGAGGTCGCGTTTCCGGCCGCGATGAGTTGGAAAAGGTTGTCAGGGAAGTCGGTGGATTCCCCGTAGACGATCTGCCCGCTGGCCCGCCATCGCCACCTCCCCCGCCGTCAGCGCCGCCGCAGCCGGAAAGCGCCAATGCGCCGGCCATCCCGGTCGCGATCAGCGCAGCATTGCGCTGACCTAGAATTCATGTCGGACCTGATTCCTTCAGGGATATGACCAGCGCCTCGCTGGCCTGTTTTCGACGCTAGGTCTGCGCGCGGAGTGACCACTCGAGCCGTCATCGCATCGTGACCTGGGACGGCCCTCAGATCGGGATTGTGACCTCGCCGTAACGACTTGGCCCAGGGCAGATCAGCGAATTGGTTGGGGCCACTTGCTGATTGGCCACCGCGACCCATGACGTCCGGTCAGGTTGCCAAATCTCAGATTGCCCAGGTTCAGATTGCCCAGGTTCAGATTGCGTAGTCGCCGTTCAACCGAACCGATCCGCGCTCGGAATCTCCCGCACTGTCCGGGCGCAGCTCGACGCTGCCGGCGACCCATGCCGGAACATTGCGCTGCGCCAGCAGTTTCATCGTCGAACCCAGCGCCGGCTCAGGAAGCACCGCCACCATTCCCACCCCGCAGTTGAAGGTGCGCTCCAGTTCGGGCAGGGCGACCGGTCCCAGGCTGCCGATGGTCGACACCAACTCTGGTAGCGCCCAGGTCCTACGGTCGAGTACGGCAACCATGCCTGCGGGGATGACCCGGGCCAGGTTGCCCGCCAGGCCGCCGCCGGTGATATGGGCGAAGGCGTGCACCTCGGAGGCGGCCGCGAGCGCCAGACAGTCGAGTGCGTAGATCCGGGTCGGGGTGAGCAGTAACTCGCCCAAGCTCGGCGCCGAGTCGTCGGCCTCCGGCAGCGGCGCGGTCAGATCCAGTCCGGCGTGCTGCAACAGCACCCGCCGGGCCAACACGTAACCGTTGGAATGCAGACCCGAGGATCCCATCGCGACTACGAGATCGCCGGCACGGACCCGCTCCGGCCCCAGTACCCCGTCGGCCTCCACGATGCCGACGGCGGTTGCGGCCACGTCGTAGTCGTCGGGGCGCATCAGGTCGGCATGCTCGGCGGTCTCGCCGCCGACCAGAGCCGCACCGGACTGGACACACCCCGCCGCGATCCCGGTCACAATGTCGGCGATCCGTTCCGGTACGACCCGACCACAGGCGATGTAGTCCGAGACGAACAACGGTTCGGCCCCGCAGACGACCAGGTCATCGACGACCATGGCGACGAGGTCGATGCCGATCGTGTCGTGCCGGTCCATCGCCTGCGCGATCGCCAGTT
>JACCQS010000084.1 GCA_013814015.1 Geodermatophilaceae bacterium
ACGACGAAGCAGTTCGGCGATCACTCCGTCCTCACCGTTCTGGGAGAAAACCCGCAGTTCGTAGGCGGTCAGGTCAGGAGGCTCCTGACCAGCCGCGCGGTAGCGGTCGACGAGCTCGCGCTGCGCGGTCAGCGTCTCTCGAACATGACTGGTAGCGAACACCGCTCGGCGAAGAGCACCTTCGCTCGCGCGTAGCGCTGCACGGACACGGTTGGCTGAGCGCATGTCCGCAGACCTTGCCATATCTTTGCATGCTCAAGGAGGCAGCCACATATTGTTACCTTCAATCACTTGCGTCACAGCTGTCGCATAGGCCACTGTAGCCCCACGTTTCCACCAGAAACCGCGCGACACGCCGGCACACCGAAAAACTGGGCGGAGCGCTTCGAGGTTCTCGAGGTGATCCGCACCGGCCTCGGTCCCGGTTATGACAGGAGAGTTCATGCGCCGTCTGATGACCGGTTCGGCTGCCACGGCCGGGATGATGACTTTGTTGCTCCTGTTGCCGGTCGCTGCCGAATCCGCTCCCCCGGCCGAGCCCGTGCCTACCGCTGCTCAAGAGATCTCGCTGGGGACCGTGAGCGCCCCCGGTCGGGACGGGGATGTGCGGCAGGGCACAACCGAGGCTATTCCTGGATTCGAGGCGACCCTCGTCTTGACCGGGGCGCGGGCAGATACGCCGGAGTTCTCCCTGGTCGCCGTCACCTGGCGCCTGGATCCGGCGGTCAAAGACATCGCCTTGCGTTTGCGCGTACGAGATGACGTGGGCACACCGTCCGAGTGGTCACATCTCGAGATCGGGGCTGTCGGAACCGCGCCAAATCCTGACGCCATGTCGATCGGAGATCAGCGAGGCGGAAGCGAACCACTCTGGGTGGGTCCGAGCTTCGGCGCCGAGTTGGAGGTCATGACGCTGTCAGGCGCCGACCCGCAAGACGTCCGACTCATTCTGATCGACCCGGGTCGATCGCCAGCGGACGCCGCACCTCTGCAAGGCCAAGCCACCGTCGCCAATGCCCCGCCCATCTACTCACGCGCCCAGTGGGGCGCTGATGAGGACATCCGGTCCTGGGACCCGGTGTACGCGTCGACCACAAAAGCCGCAACGCTGCACCATACGGCTGATTCCAACGACTACACCGCCGAAGAGGTGCCGGCCGTTCTTCGCGGAATCTATTATTACCACGCTGTCAGTCTCGGCTGGGGAGACATCGGCTACAACGCGATCGTCGACAAGTTCGGCCGTATCTGGGAAGGCCGCTATGGCGGCATTGCCAGCTCAGTGATCGGGGCGCATGCGGGCGGATTCAATACCTACACCTTCGGCGTCTCGATGCTGGGAAACTACGACGTCGCGGCAACCCCCGCAGCGATGATCAACGGAGTTGTCGACGTCATGGCGTGGAAGCTGGGTTTGTACGGCGTCGACTCACGCGGCCAAACCCAACTCACGTCCAGCGGTGGAGGAACGTCACGCTACCCAGCCGGACAGGTCGTCACCTTGCCCACCATTTTCGGGCACCGAGACGTCGGCAGTACCATCTGCCCTGGGCAATATGGCTATGCGCGACTCGAGGAGATACGCACCCGAGTGGCGGGTCTGACCTGGCCACCTCTGACTGATATCAGCAACACTGCGGTAGCCGCGGCTCGCGCAGCGTCCGGAGAAACCACGGTGGTTGTCCGGGGCGCCGACTCGACACTGTTCACGCGCACTCGAGCAGCCACCGGAATATGGAGTCCCTATCGAGCGCTTCCGGCTGGCGTGTCGACCCTGGGGGTCGCAGCATTCAGTGACGGAGCGCACCTGCACCTAGCGGTCCGCGGAGTTGACGGCGGCTATTGGATAACAAATGCCCCGTACAATGCCGCCGGCGTCCCGGTTGACTGGCGGCCATGGGTACCACTGGGCGGTGTATTCACCTCGGCTCCCGCCATTGCCACCGCCGGGCCGAACCTGATGACCATTCTCGGTAGAGGCACCGACGGGAGCATCTTCCAGATGAACTGGAATGGTTCCCAGTACCAGGGCTGGACAAGCCTTGGGGGCGTATCGGTGTCTGCCCCAGCCGTTGAACGCGCCACAGTCGGTCTCCCCCCTTCCTACATCGTCTCGACCGTTGGACTCGACGGCCGGATCTGGCGAATTCCTACCGGTGCGGATGCACCGGGAGCAACAGCGGCCTGGAGCAGCGGTGGGTCGCCGTCGTCCTTGGGTCCGCAAAGTGACGCAGCGGGACCGACACCCACGACCGCGGGAACGCTGACGATCGGCGACAGCCGGCGCAGTGTGTTGCTGTTGAACCCGTCGAACGGCTCCACGATCGACGTAGGTGGAACCGCAACCTCTACGGTCGGCATCGTCCGGGAACCGGATGGCGGCGTGGACGTCTATGTGCGCGGGACCGACGGCCAGCTCTGGGCAGGCGGTTGGAGCCCGAGCAGGGGGGTCTTCTCGTGGCAGCCTCTGGGCGGAAGGCTTTTCTGATGCCCGCTCTGACGACCCTGCGGTCCGACAAGGCGCGCAAGCTGTTGGCAACGGTGGCATTCGCACTGCTGCTCACCACAAGCCCGTCCATCCATGAGAACGATGCGACCGCGCAGGCTGCGGATGCCACCATCACCATTTCCGGTCATGGCTACGGGCACGGACGTGGGCTTTCGCAATGGGGCTCCTATGGTTACGCCACGGAGCACGGCTGGAGCCACGCCCAGATCCTGGCTCACTACTACAGCAACACATCATCGGGTTACATCGGCGATCCGTGGATATCCGTACGACTCTCGGCACTGGACAACATCGCACCAGAGTTCGTCTCGTCAACGGCCTACACCGTCGGCCCACATCAGGTTGCCGGCGGACAGAGCGCGCAACTCACCCGGAATACGAACGGCACGTGGCAACTCACCACCCGCTCCGGATGCGGGGGGCCAGTTACTGCTTCGCTTCCGGTAACAGATCCCGTGATGCGGCCGTACCAGTACTCCGAGGTCATCGGCGACATGCTCACGACCTGCGGGCCTGAGCGCCGTACCTATCGGGGGCACATCGGTGTCGTCTGGGACGGCGGCATACGGGTGATCAACTACCTGACGATCCAGCACTATCTCCGAGGCGTTGTCCCTCGCGAATCGCCGGCCTCGTGGGGAACGGCAGCCGGCGGGCGCGGCATGCAGGCACTCATGGCTCAAGCGGTCGCTGCCCGTTCCTATGCCTGGGCAGAGAACCGCACTTGGTACGCCAAGACCTGCGACACCACGTCCTGTCAGGTCTACGGTGGCGCGGCCCTGGATGGCCGGTCCATCGAAGATCCGCTGACCGACAACGCTGTGAATGCGACGTACGGTCAGGTGCGCCTCCTCGGCGCAAGCGTGGCTCATACCGAGTTCTCCTCCTCCTCGGGTGGCTATACCGCCGGAGGGACCTTTCCCGCCGTCCGGGATGACGGCGACACGGCGAGCCCGTATCACAACTGGACGACGACTGTCACGGAATCAAGCGTCGAGTCCGCATTCGGCGTGGGCCAACTGCAGGAGTTGGTCGTCACGTCGCGAAATGGACTCGGTGCTGACGGCGGGCGGGTCCTGACGGTGCGGATCTCGGGGACGAGTAGATCCGTTGTCGTGTCCGGAGAGACCTTCCGAACCAGTCTTGGTCTGCGGTCGGACTGGTTCAGTTTTCCGGGTCCCCCGGTCCTTCCCGACATCTCTCCGGTTGGCGTCGCGGCTGTGCGCACGGCCGAGGACACCGCCATCGTGTTCGTACGGGCGACCGATGGCAGCATCGTCTACAAGGTCGGGCGGGCCAGTGGTTTCGGCACCTGGACCACCGTCCCCGGAGGCACCGCCGCCGGGGCCCCGGCGGCTGTGAGTTGGGATGGGAAGCGAGTCGATCTGTTCGTCGTCGGGCGCGACGGCGCCCTCTGGCAATCGGTCACGATCACTGCAGCGACCGGCGAGCCCACGACCTGGACACCATGGCGGCGCCTGGGTGGGTTTCTCACCACGGCGCCGGCAGCCGCCTCCACCGGAAACGGTGTGCTCTCGGTGACAGCCCGCGGCACAGACAACGCCTTGTGGCAGATGACCTGGGACGGCACAGTTTGGCGGGACTGGACCCGACTCGACGGCCTGAGCATCTCGGCTCCGGCACTCGAGGCGTCGAGCAGCGCCTTCTACCGAATCCGGGTTGTCGGTACCGACGGCGTTGTCTGGTCTCGACTGCTGCATTGGACCGGAGGACCGGCAGGTGCCTGGACCTCCACCGGGCAGATTTCGACTGGAGCGCCGAGCGTCGGTGGCACTGCGCTCTGGGCACGCAGCGTCGGCAGCGTGACCGTCAACACGGCGACGGGCTCGCTACTACATATTCGTGCGTCTCTCACGCAGCTGTCTCTGGGCGGTCAGGCGACCTCTGCGACGGCGACTGTCGAATGGCCGGACGGCACGGTCTGGACCTTCGTACGCGGCACCGATTCTGCCCTGTGGCGCAACACCACGAATCCGACGGGGACGGGCTCCTCCTGGACGTCGGTGGGCGGACAGCTGGCATAGCGCATGGCAGACTTGACGCCCAACCGACACGAGTGAGATCACCGTCCTCGACGTCACGGCGCAAGGAGACCGCTACATGCGCAAGGTCAGTGCGGCGCCTTATTATCTGAGCTCAGTTGGCACGCTGCTGCGCAGTGTCCGTCCCGTGGGTGCGTCGTTGAGACTTCTCGCCCGTCGCGACGAAGGTGCCCCCGTCACCGTCTCCGTTGACGGCACCAAGATGCAGGCCCGCGGTTTCATGGAGCTCTGGTCGATCAAGGAGACCCTTCTCGACGACTTCTATGGCAGGCATGGCCTTGCCGTGCAGCCGGGTTGGACCATCATCGACATTGGCTGCGCGACAGGCGAGTTCGTAGTCCACGCCCTGCAGCGTGGAGCCGGCGTTGTTGTTGCCGTGGACCCAGCGCTGGCCTCTCTCGATCTCCTGCAGACGAACCTTCGGCTCAACGGCCTATCCAAATCGCAGGTCATCGTGGAACGGGCTGCAGTGGTCGCGACTGAACGCGCCATGCACCTGCCCCCGAAGCAGGCCGGCTTGCGATCGCTTCATGCCGCCGCGTCTGAAGTCGATGCCGACTCGCCAGATGCGGTCCCGGGCAAGACGTTGTCGACGCTGCTCGCCTCGCTCCCGGAGAGTCGCTGCGATCTGGTGAAGCTTGATTGCGAAGGGGCAGAGTTCGAGATCATCCTCGACACGCCTGATGGCGTGTTCGACGCGATTCAACGCGTCGTCATGGAGTACCACGAGAGTTCAGGTCGCGACGTCGGCGAGATCGCACACAGCTTGCGGCGCCGCGGCTACCGGGTAGCCGTCGAGGAATCCCAGGTACACCGCGGCCTGGGGTATCTCTACGCTGCCCGCCCCGACCGACGGCGAGCCTGACGTCTCAGACCAGCCTGTGAGACGTAGTTCAAGGCCGTTGCCGGGACAGTGAGCAGCGCGGCCACCACGAAGGAGTTCCACCCAGTTTCGGCGACCAACACTTCGACCAACAGACCGGTGACTGCGGCCAGAGCCCACAACACGACCATGGACAACGCGACTGTCACCCGACGGCTGTTCGTGCGCCAGACGACCAGGTCCCACAGCAAGGCTGCCAGGACCGAGATCACAACCGTGACGATGATGTAGGCCACCATCTCTTGCCCTCTCATGGGCGACCACGGGAAGGACGTCAGCAGCGCAAAGGCGAACAGGCTGAGCAGGACGTTCATGCCGCCGATCAAGATGAACAACGGCATGTTCCGCCGGTGAGATTGCCCGGTCCGCTCCGCAGCGCTGGCGATCGGCCCGTCTGCACGTGTCATCGTGCAGCCGCCGAGCCAGCGGAAAGTGACTCGACCAGATCGTCGTACTGATCGATGACCCCAGATGCGGCATAGAGCTTGACGGCCGTGGTGCGGCCCTGCTCGGTGTTTCCTGGGAACGAGATCAGCTGGCCGATGGCCGCCTCGAGTGAGCCCACGTCGGCCGGAGCGGCGATCCGTCCCAGGCCGGTCTCCCGTACTGGGACTCGCACTCCGGGGAGGTCGCTGGCAACGACGGGAACGCCGGCCATCATGGCCTCGACTTGTACTATCCCAAAGGCCTCGAAAGCGTTGATCGAAGGCAATGCAAAGATGTCTATGGATGCGTAGAAATCAGCTACCTGGTCATCGTGCACGAATCCCAACAACTGGACACGCTTGTCGTCTCCGATTCGGCTCTGTACCCGCTCGATGACACTTCGACCCGCGATCTTCGAGAACTCCCCACCGATGAGTAGCCGTGCGTCGGGGTCGGAGAAGCGACGGAAGGCTTGGACGAGATACTCGAGCCCTTTTTCTTCGACGATCCGACCCAAGAAACCTATGTGCACACCTGTTGATTGCCGAAACGTAGGGCTCCCGGGTGGATGCTCGTGACAAGGTGGTGGGACGACCACAGACTTACCGCGCAGGCTGTCGGCGAGCCGGCTGTGATCCGCATAGTCCTGCGACGTGACGACTATCTGTTTCGCCGATTTCATGGCCAGTCGGCTCGAGGCGTCGATCATCATCCGCTGGAACCAGTTGATGATTCCCGGCGGGAGGCTCACATCGCAATGGTAGGTAATGAGCGTTGGAATGCATGCCGTCCGCGCCAGTACCCCGGCTTCCAGCATGGGCAGGTGAAGATTCAGCAGTCGCGCCGAGCGTGTGGCGCGCTTCACTCGAGGCAGCAGGCTGGGGCTGATCGCCCCCTTCCCGAGATGTAGCGCAACCGGGGCCCGCTCGACGTGGACACCGTTGAGTACCTCGCGCCGGGGTAGACCCGGATCATGTTGTGTCGTGATCACCCTCACCCGTCGACCACGGGCGGCCAGCCCTTCAGCCACGTCACGTGCCACATTCGTCAACCCGCTGACGTAGGGACTGTAGTAACTGAGAACGACGAGCAGATCGTCTGGATCCGTCGCGCGTTCGACCATTCTCATCCGCTCCTATTCGTTGGTCCGATGGCGCGCCCAACGC
>JACCQS010000087.1 GCA_013814015.1 Geodermatophilaceae bacterium
AGGCATGGATCTCGGTCTCGATCAGGCCGGGGCGCACCGCGTTGACCCGGATTCCGTCATCTGCAACCTCGCGGGACAGCCCGATGGTCAGCGTGTCGATCGCAGCATTGGAGGCCGCGTAGTCCACATACTCTCCAGAGCTGCCGAGCACCGCAGCTCGGGAGGACACGTTGACGATCGCGCCGCCGGTGCCACCCAGCCGGATCGACATACGACGCACAACCTCGCGTGCGCACAGGAAGGCGCCGGTGACATTGACCGCAAACGTCTTTTCGAGCCGAGCCATGCTCATGTCCTCGACACGGCTCTGCGGGGCAACGATCCCGGCGTTGTTCACGAGTCCAGTCACGGGGCCCAGCTGGGCGGCGACCTCAAACGCCGCGACGACGTCAGCCTCCCGGGGACACGTCAGCCCGGACCGCGCTGACGTGAACGCCTTGGGCGGCGCACTGGGCGGCTACGGCAGCGGCTGCCGGCTCTCGTTCGCGATAGGTGAGGCAGATGTCATAGCCGCGCTCGGCAAGCAGCAGCGAGGTGGCCGCACCGATTCCCCGCCCGCCACCGGTGATGAGGATGACACCGGACACGGCCGGAGCCTGTCACACCCAGGCAAGCAATCTGTCGGCTGTCCGGACCACCAGCCCGTCGGCGCTCGCGTACTGCGGCGCCCGCTCAGATCTGCGCTCAACCCCAGCGGGCAGCCCCCACGCGCTCAACGATCTCCTCCTCGGAGTGCGGTTCGGTGAGCTTGCAGCCTCGGAAAGCAGAGGCTACGGGTTGTCCGAACGTGCCGCCCCTACCGGCCGAAGTACGTCGATGGACGCCGAGGTCCAGTGGGCGGACACTTCGCCGCGGCCGAGGAACCACACTTCTGGCCACTGACATCGCGGCTTACCGAGCTCTAGCGGGACCCGCTCGCGGCCGCCGCGACCAAGGCCTGGAACAGCCGCGGATCGGTGCCTACCTCGGGATGCCAGAGGACGCCGATGCAGAACGGGAGGTCCGGGTCCTCGATCGCCTCAACGGTTCCATCCGGTGCCCAGGCCGTCGCAACGTAACCAGGGTGCTCGTCCAGACCCTGGTGGTGGTAGCTGAAAACCCTCGAAGACTCGCCCAGGATCGCCCCCGCCCTGCTGTCGACGGCGATCCGCACGTCGTGTTCGCCGTACACACCCGGACCGGGTGAGTGCCCGTCGTGGCCGAGTACGTCGGGCAGGTGCTGGACAAGTTGTCCTCCGGCGGCCACAGCCATGACCTGGCTGCCGCGACAGATGCCAAGGATCGGACGCTGACGCTGGCGCATCATCACCAGCAGGGCGGTCTCGGCAGCATCGCGCTCGGGAGCCGGCACCTGGGCCAGCGGATGCCGCCGCTGGCCGTACAAGGCCGGGTCAAGGTCCGGACCGCCGATCAGGATCAACCCATCGAGTCGGTCGGCCAGCACGTCGAGTAGCTCCGGCGTCGAGGTCGCCGCCGGTGGCACGATCACCGGTACCCCTCCGGCCGCCAGCACGTGGTCGACGTAGGCCTGCGGAACCAGGGCAGCAGGCACGTCACGCCAGGTCCGCCAGGATGCGGGGCCGACGTAGCTGCTCAGACCGATCAGTGGGGGAGTCATGTCGCTTCAGACCGGCGTCACGTAGGCGCCGCTGATCCCACCGTCGACCAAGAAGGTCGAAGCGGTCATGAAACTGGAGTCGTCGCTGGCCAGAAACAGTGCGGCCGAAGCGATCTCGTCCGGTTCGGCGAAGCGCCCCATCGGGATGTGCACGAGCCGACGTGCGGCGCGCTCCGGATCAGCGGCGAACAACTCCTGCAGCAACGGGGTGTTGACCGGGCCGGGGCACAGCGCGTTGACCCGTACTCCCTCGCGGGCGAACTGCACCCCGAGTTCCCGCGACATCGAAAGCACCCCACCCTTACTGGCGGTGTAGGAGATCTGCGAGGTGGCCGCACCCATGACCGCCACGAATGAGGCGGTATTGATGATCGAGCCCTTTCCCTGCTCGACCATGTAGGGGATCGCCGCCTTGCAACAGAGATAGACGCTGGTCAGGTTGACCTCTTGCACTTGGCGCCAGGCCACGAGGTCAGTGGTCAGGATCGAGTCGTCTTCGGGCGGGGAGATGCCCGCGTTGTTGAAGGCCACGTCGACGCTGCCGTACTCGTTGCTGGCAACCGCGAACAGTTCGTCCACCCGTTCGGGGTCGGTCACGTCGCAGGCGACGAAGTGTCCGTTCAGTTGCGCAGCGACTCGCGCCCCGGACAACTCGTCCAGGTCGCCGATGACGACGTGGGCACCCTCGGCTGCGAACCGTCTCGCCGTCGCCAAACCGATGCCGCTGCATCCTCCAGTGATGACCGCGGTACGGCCGTCCAGCCTGCCCTGACTCATCTAGGCCTCCCTGGTGGCGAGACGTACCTGACCTCGGTCATGGTGTTTCGGCGGCTCCCGACCGGATTCCCGGCCGAGGCCGGGGCTGCGAAGCCACCGAACGGCGTGGAGTATGTCACTGAGCCGTGCGAGTTGACCCGCAGGTTGGGGCCTCAACACATGGCGACTTTGCGGCAGGTCCTCCCCGACCCTTGACAGTGGGTGGCAGGTGAGTAATTTCGGCCCTCAGCAGCTCATGGTCTGGTCACAGACCATTGACGTAACCCGCGAGGGAGCGGCTCGTGAACCCTCAACAGAAGAAGGCTTCCGGTTTCGGCTACGAGAAAGTGAGCCAGGACTACCTGCAGAAACGTGAACTGAAGCAGGGGGCGGCGGGCTGGCTGCTGCTTGCCGGACTGGGCGTCGCCTATGTCATCTCCGGCGACTTCGCCGGTTGGAACTTCGGTCTCGAGCAGGGCGGGTGGGGCGGCTTGCTGATCGCCACCG
>JACCQS010000095.1 GCA_013814015.1 Geodermatophilaceae bacterium
TCCTCGGACAGGAAGGCCCACAACGCGTCACGGTCGACCCGGGCCGGGTCATCGTCGAGCTCGTAGACGTCATAGTCGATCACCATGGAAGCAACTGTGCCAGCGTCGTCCGGGGCCGGGTCGGTCAGATCAGGGGGCCGTCCCACCCAAGGATCGGCTATCGGGCATGTCGCCGTCTCGGCGAGGTGATACCACCGTCAGGCGGCCAAAGGCCTGCGGTCAGCGGCCCAGGCGAACCCCAGCCAGGTGACCCGGTTCCCGGCCCAGCAGCATCCCATGTTCGGCGCATCGCGATTCGCGTTTGCCGTCGCGGCCGGTTCCGTTGCTGATCCAGACGGCCGGCGTCCGAGCGTCCAGCTTCCCGGCGGGCTTCCGCAGCCGCGAGCGGATCGTCATGAAGCAGTGGTTGCGCTCGAGTGCGTCCGGCTGCTGCAACAGCCAGAAGATGCCTTCGTTGAGCGTCAACAGCGTCCGCTGGACAGCGAGGATTGCTGGAAGTGCTTCGTCGGGGCTCCAGTTCGCCATGGAGTCGCCGCGCTCGACATCGTGGAGTAAGTAGATCAGTGATTCCCGGAGTGCCACCTCGTTGATCGCGGAGAACTGGACGACGTCAGGCATGTCCACCACGACCAAGCCGCTCTTGCCGCGACGAGTGAGCAGTGGGGCGAGTGCTGACGCCGACGCACGCTTCGGGTGGATGACCAGAAGCGCGTCGCTGCGGTCGCCGGCGGCAGCGGCGCGCAAACTCGGTCGCGGAGATTCTGGCGATTTCAGGTAATCCGAGATCGATCAGTCGATCGGCTTGCTCGGACACTTTCGGCATCACTGTCTGAGAGTGGCCACGCCGTCGGCGCCTTGACCTCCTTGAGCGTGAAGATCGTGCGCATCGACTTGATGCCGGGCAGTCGACGGACGGTGGTCATCGCGAAGTCGGCGTAGGTGTCGAGGTCGCGACCGACCACTTGAAGCAGGAAGTCGGAGTCGCCGGAGACGCTCCAGCAGGCGACGATCTCGGCGAGCTCGGTGACGGCGGCCTCGAAGGCCTTCGCCGCCGCGTCGCTGTGGTCCTCGATGGAGATCGCGACGAAGGCGAGCACCCCCCATCCCAGAGCGCGGCGATCCAGCGTGGCGCGATAGCCGGTCACCACGCCCTCGCTCTCCAGTCGCTTCACGCGGCGCCACGTGGGCGAGCTCGATAGCCGAATCTGCTCAGCCAGCTGAGCGACGGTCAGTCGCGCGTTGACCTGCAACGCCTGCAGGATGGCGACGTCCTGGGTGTCGAAGCCGGACTCGGTTGAAGCCGCGGGCATGGAATCTCCTCCCAAGTACCAGGGCTGGCACAGGATGCCTTACTGCCGGCAATCGGCGGGAAAGAATGGCATCACTTTTCTCCTTCTCCGGCATAGCGTGGTGCCTCGTGACCCAGACTAACGCCCTCGCCGGCTTCACCTCGCCCTACACCCCGACAGGACGCTCCGCGCTGATCCCGGCGCCGCCCTGGCACTACGCCGGACAGCTGATGTCGCTGGAGCTGAAGGTGGCGCGCGACGCGGCGCAGGCACTCCTCCCGGCAGGGTTCACCGCCACCGGGATGGGCGCCGCGCACTTCTGCGACTGGCAGTCCACGACCGACGGCACGGAGCTGCTCGACCCCGTCTACGCCCAGTACAAGGAGCTGATCTTGCTGGTCGAGGCGGAGTACGCCGGGCAGCGGGTCTTCTACTGCCCCTTCATCTACGTCGACCAAGACCTGTCCCTGGCACGGGGCTGGCTGCAGGGCTGGCCGAAGAAGATCGGCAGCGTCTGGATCACCCGCAGCTACGCCCTCGACCATCCCGCCGCAGCACCGTTGCGCGCCGGAGTCCGCCTGGGCGCCAGCCTCGCGGTGAAGGACCGGCGCCTCGCGGAGGCCGCGATCAACCTGACCGGTGAGGGCGCTGACCCGATCGGCTTCCTCGCCGCGCCGGCGTACGGGCTGGTGGCGTCTACCACGCTGCTGGGCGACGCCCCCGACCGGGGTACGCCGACGTTGGCCCGCGCGGTTATGTCGGAGAAGCAGATCAGCACTGCGCATGGAGCCACCGGAGAGCTGCAGCTCTACGCGAGTCCCCGTGACGAGGTGTCCCTGCTCGGCCCCGAGGAGGTCGTGCGCGCGAGTACTTGCGCGGTGGCGCTGACCGTCGACGGCGCGACCACGCAGTGACCACGCAACCCGCGGAGGACACCCGCGTCGCCGTCGTGGTGGACCCAGCGCAGGGCGGCCCCGGTCTCCTCGGCAACACCATCGCGACCATCGCCATCGGCCTCGGCGCCGCTGCCCCACAGCTCGGTGGCCCACAGCTCGTCGACCGCGCGGGCTACGCCGTGCAACCCAGCGCCACCGTACCGGTGCCCGTCCTGCAGGCAGACCCGGACGTGCTGCGCGAGCTGCTGGCTCGTGCGCTCCAGGGTGATCAGGGTCGGATCGTCGTGGCGTTCCCAGGCTTCGCGCGCAGCATGCACGACTTCCCGGCATACCAGCTCGAGTTTGCGCGTCGCGACCTCGCGACCGAGGACCTCCACGGAGTCGGACTGGCAGGTCCGCGGAAATGGGTCGCGTCGCTGACGGGAAGCCTCAGACTGCTCCGCTGAGCCCTGATCCGTAAGTTGTTCAGCGGCCCGGGGGCCGGGTGTGGCTGATCAGCCTGGCGACCTGCCTGTGTTTGACAACCTTGCCCTCGCACACGGCCGCCGCGGCACGCGTCAACCGGGCGAGTTGCACCAGCGGATCTTCGGGCACCCCGCCCTCAGCGTTGCGGAGCAGATCGAATTCCGCGATCGCGTGCTCGCCGCGTTCATGAGCTGACAGCGCGCGGCACGATTCCAGTCCCGCGCGGGCGGAACGGCTTGCGGCGACGATTTCGATCGCGTAATGGACGCCGGGCTTCTTGATCTCGTTGTCGTAAGCGGATCCGCCTGTGCGACGCGCTTGATCACCGGACGCCTATCGGCGCGTCCTGGCCGCCGCTTCTGTGGACGCGCTCAACTGTGCGCAAGTGATGCGAGCGCCGCATCGATGACGTCCTGAAGCCGTTTCGGATTGCATTCTGCTCGGGCGACGACGTGTAGTCCCTGCATAAGGACGACTAGGAGGCGGGCGTGGGCGCCGCAGTCGAAGTCCTCGCGGATCTCCCCGCGCCGTTGAGCGACCGCGAGGGCCCGCTCGATCGCGTCTTCGAGCTCGCGGAGCGCGCCGCGGACCACCTGGCCCGCCTCGTCATCACCCGGAAGGATCTCGGCGGAGGTGTTGCCGAGCATGCAGCCACGCCCGGGAGCGGAACGCGCCGCGGCCAAGACGTCGATGAGCAGATCCCGCACGCGCGGCAGCACCGGGCCGTCCGCGAGCAGTGAGGCGCCAGCCTGGCGGGCATCATCGGCGTAGCGCTCCAACGCTCGCAGAAACAGCGCGTGCTTATCGCCGAAGGCGCCATACAGGCTGCCTGGCAAGACTCCCAGCTCTTCCCCCAGCTCTCGCAGCGACGTCCCCGCGTAGCCGCGCTGCCAGAAGACGTCCTTGGCCGCGTTCACCACCTGGCCATCGTCGAACGAGCGAGGTCGACCGGTCCGAGTCATGGGGCCATCGTATGACTTCTTGACACTTCGTTCAAGAAGACATAGGTTGCTCGCGTAATTCTTGGTCGAACGATCACTAAGTAGGGCACCGGAGAGGTGGTGACACCTGGCAGCCGCGTTTGGTTGCTCGGGTTGCGGCGAGATTCTTGGCCCGATCCGGTCTGTCTCGGTGATCGCACTCTCCAGACTGAGGCAAGCCACGACACACGACAGGGAGCAATCATGGCGACGGTAACGGTGGACGGTGTCCAGACCTGGTACGAGGAGCGCGGGCACGGTGACCCGCTGGTGCTGCTGCATCCCGGCGGAGCGGGAGTCGACGCGCGGGCGTTCGGCCCGAATCTCGACGCGCTGGCCCAGCACTTTCATGTCTTCACACCCGAACGACGTGCGCACGGGCGCACACCCGATGTCGAGGGCCCGATCACGTACGAGCTCATGGCCCAGGACACGATCGCGTTTCTCGACACCGTCATCGGGCAGCCCGTGCATCTGCTCGGCTACAGCGACGGCGCCGTCGTCGCCTTGCTGGTCGCGCTGAGTCGTCCCGATCTTGTAAGCCGACTGGTTCTGGCTGCCGGGATCTTCCACCACGAGGGATGGCATGAGGGCGTGCTGGACGGCGAACCGCCGGCCTTCCTCCGCGACAGCTATGGCCAGATCTCACCAGACGGGATCGGCCACTATGACGTCGTCGCCGCCAAGCTCGCCGCCACGCACGCCGACGAGCCCGCCCTCGACGCCAGCGAGCTTCAGGAGCTCACCACCCGGACGCTGGTCATGGTCGCCGACGACGACGAGGTGAGGCTCGAACACGCCGTCGAGATGTACCGCGGCCTGCCCGACGCCGAGCTCGCCGTCGTGCCCGGCACCTCGCACGGACTGCTCATGGAGAAACCGGACATGTGCCACCAGCTGATCACCGATTTCCTCAGCCAAGACCCGGTCGCAACGCTCGCCCCGATCCGCCGCGCCAGCCCAGCGGTGAAACCGTGATCATCGTGTCCGGGCGTATCCAGGCGAAGCCCGGGGCCCGCGACGCCTTCCTCACGGCGTCGCGTGAGTCCATGGTCGCAGCCCGTGCCGCGCCCGGGTGCCGCGATTTCGTCGTCGCGCCCGATCCGCTCGAACCCAACCGTGTCAACGTCTACGAGGAATGGGAAACCGCCGACGACCTCGAGCGCTTCCGCGGGGACCGACCCGGGCCCGACCTGACTGTCAGCATCAACCACGCCGATGTGGGCCGCCACGAAGTCGCCTTTACCGGCCCACCCTGACGCTCCTCCGGGACGCTTTCTGGATATACACAGCCACGCTCCACCGACCGGACGTCGTACGATCAGCCGCGTTGCACGGGCAGGATCGACCATGTTGGCGTAGTCCAGAACTCGGCTCACCGGTTTAGTTCGCCGCGGCCTCGCCGAGCCGCAAGAGGATCCCCTACAGGACGCCGTGAACGATCGTTGTCGTCGGTGGTTCCTGGAGAGTGAACCCATGACCAAGGAAGTGCAGATCACGTTCGACTGTGCCGATCCGGCTGGGCTGGCGGCCTTCTGGGCGAAGGTGCTCGGCTATCAGGTACAGCCGCCACCGGATGGGTTCGACTCGT
>JACCQS010000107.1 GCA_013814015.1 Geodermatophilaceae bacterium
CGTACGGGCTGGCCGAGGACATCCCGACGATCGTCGTACCCAACCTGCTCGTGGTCAGCGATGCGATGAGCGAGGATCTCGCCTACGAGATCACCAAGGCGATCTTCGAGAATCTCGACACGCTCGCGTCGGTGCACCCGGAGGCGGAGAACATCTCATTGGACACCGCGACGGAGACCGACCCGGTCGAGGTTCACCCTGGCGCCCAGCGGTACTTCGACGAACAGGGCTGAATCCGCCAGTCGGGCTGCACCGATTTGCATGTTCGTGGGCGCCTCAATGTGGACGTATTCCACCTGAGGCGCTCACGAACAAGCCTGCTAGTAGCGGACGGGCGGGTCGGGGGGCAGGCGCCGGTCATCCACGATCGGGCGCCGGTCATCGACGACGGTGTGCTGGGTACGGCTGCGCTGTGAGTTGATCACCAGCGACATGATCAGCCCGAGAACACCGACGGCCATCAGGATGTAGCCGACGACGTTGACGTTGACGACGTCGATGACGTCATCCTCCAAAGCGAAGGCGAGGACCCCTCCGAGTGCGATCAGAAAGATGGACGTTCCTATGGCCATGGTGGTTCCTCCCCTAACGACCGACGTCATCGCCAGCCTACGAGGAACCATCTTGCCTCATCGGTTGCTTACATCGTCAGGTTTGAGCGCGTGAGAGCGTGTGGGTGTGTTCCGGATCGTGTACTTCCAGCCGCGGATCCCGCCGAACACCGGCAATGCGATCCGGCTCGCAGCGGTCACGGGTTGCGAGTTGCATCTTGTCGAGCCGTTGGGTTTCGACCTGTCTGACGCGCAGCTACGCCGGGCCGGCCTGGACTACCACGACCTGGCCAGTCTGACGGTGCATCCCGATCTCGAGGCAGCGTGGGCGGCGCTGCTACCGGCGCGGGTCTTCGCCTTCACCTCGCGCGGCGAGACGTCCTACACCGAGGTCGAGTACCGCGCGGGCGACGTGCTGATGTTCGGCCCGGAGCCGACCGGGCTGCCGGTCGACGTCTTGGAGGATCCACACGTCACCGACCGGCTCAGAATTCCCATGCAGCCGGCCAGGCGATCCTTGAATCTCGCCAACGCGACGGCGATCGCGGTCTACGAAGCCTGGCGCCAGCACAACTTCCGACCCTGACCGGTCAGAAGGCAGCTTCGTCGAGTTCCATGATGGCGTTGTCGGTGGCCTCGCAGATCGCCCGTTGGGCAGTGATCGTGGGCAGCACCTGGGTGGCGAAGAATCGCGCCGCCGTGAGCTTGCCCTCGTAGAAACGCTGATCCTTGATCGGGACCCCGCCGCGGCCCAGCGCATCGAGGGCCACCTCGGCCTGCCGCAGCAACAGCCAGCCGGTCACCAGATCGCCCATGCACAGCAGCAGCCGTGAGGTGTTCTGCCCGACCTTGTAGAGGCTGGTCGGGTCCTGTTGTGAGTTGGTCGCCTGACCGATCATCGCGCCGATCATCTGTTGGATGTCGCCCAAGGCCGTTGCCAGCAGCGCCCGCTCGTTCTTGAGCCGCCCGTTGCCGGACTCGTTGTCGATGAACGACTGGATCTCGTTGTTCAGGAAACCCAGCGCGTGTCCCTGATCACGGATGATCTTGCGGAAGAAGAAGTCCATTCCCTGGATCGCGGTCGTGCCCTCGTACAAGGTGTCGATCTTGGCGTCGCGGATGTACTGCTCGATCGGGTAGTCCTGCAGATAACCCGAACCGCCGAGAGTTTGCAGCGACTCGGCACCGAGAATGGCGTACGCACGCTCGGAGCCGTAACCCTTGACGATGGGCAGCAGGAGGTCGTTGACGCGCGCGGCGAGCAGGGCCCCGTCGCTGTCGCCGTCCCCGCGCGCCTCAGCGTCGAGCACCTGGTCCTGGACGCTCGCCGCGTAGAGGTACAAGGCGCGCATGCCTTCGGCGTAGGCCTTCTGGGTCAGCAGCGATCGGCGCACGTCGGGGTGGTGGATGATCGAGACCCGCGGTGCCGACTTGTTCGTGGACTGGATCAGATCCGCACCCTGGATCCGGCTCTTCGCGTAAGCGAGTGCGACCTGATAGCCAGCCGATAGTTGCGCAATCGCTTTGGTGCCCACAAACATCCGGGCGCTCTCGATGACCTTGAACATCTGGGCCATGCCGTTGTGTACTTCGCCGACGAGCCAACCCACGGCCGGAGTGCCGTCCTGTCCGAAGGACATCTCGCACGTCGTAGAGGCCTTGAGGCCCATTTTCTTCTCGAGGTTGGTGACATAGACGCCGTTGCGTTCGCCGAGTTCGCCGGTCGCCCAGTCGCAGTGGTACTTCGGCACGATGAACAGCGACAGCCCTTTGCTGCCGG
>JACCQS010000112.1 GCA_013814015.1 Geodermatophilaceae bacterium
AGACGAGCACGTAGATCAAGCCGGTGATCCCTAACCCGGTCAGCATGATCTTCGGGAAGATCTTGGCTGGTTCCTTGGTCTCCTCGGCCATATTCACCGAATCCTCGAAGCCGACCATCGCAAAGAATGCCAACGAGGTTGCAGTTGTCACTGCGAGGAAGACGTTCTTGTCGTCCGGGGTGTCGAAAGCCACCACCTGTGAGAAGTCCGCCGCTCCGCCGAAGATCGCGAACAGCCCGACCAGGATCACTAGCAGGAGCCCGGACAACTCCACCAGGGTGAGGACCACGTTGGCCTTGACGCTCTCCCCGACGCCGCGGAAGTTGATCGCCGCGACAAGGAGCATGAAACCCAGTGCGATGAGCACGATCACACCGGGGCCGATGTCGAGCCCGAAGCCCTTTCCGAGGTTGGCGGCGAAGGCGCGTGAGGCGGTGGAGGCCGAGGTGATGCCCGACGACATCACGACGAAGGCCACGATGAACGTCACGAAGTGGATTCCGAACGCCTTGTGGGTATAGAGCGCGGCGCCGGCGGCCTGGGGATACTTCGTCACCAGTTCGAGGTAGCTGAATGCGGTGATGGTGGCGACGAGAAAGGCCACGAGGAAGGGCACCCATGCCGCGCCGCCGACTTCCGCGGCGACCTGACCGGTCAGCGCGTACACACCGGTACCCAGGATGTCCCCGACGATGAACAGCAGTAGCAGCTTGGGACCCATCACGCGCCGAAGCGCCGGCTCCCCTTGCGAATCGGTGTCCTGCGTGGTGCTGGCGCGGGTATCAGCCATCACTGTCTCCGTCCCGTGAGCGGTGCGATCACCACGTGATCGAGATCACCTTGGCCTTCGGCGGCGCCGCTGTCGAGAGGGGCAGGCCGAGCCGACCCAAATCTCGCCGTTATGCGCACAACGGTCAAGAGTGGGTGGGTGGGTGGGCGGCTTGCGGCACAGTGGACTGATGCCTGCGGCTCCGCCTGTTCCTGTGCCACTGCCGCTGACCTGGGACCGGGTACGCGGGCACCGGCTGCGACGCCACGGCCTGCTCGAGCAGTTCCCGGGAGGTTCCGCCACCCAGGTCGCCTCGACCGTGTGTGGGATTCACGCCCAGGTGGGGTCAGCCGCAGCCCTCTCGCTGGCTCGTCGGGTGCGCGGCGCCGGGTCCGACCTGATCACCGACGCGCTGTGGCGGGATCGGTTATTGGTCAAGACCTACGGCCCGCGCGGCACCGTCCACGTGTTTCCCGCCGAGGAACTCTCGCTGTGGACCGCCGCCACTCGAGCCTTGCCCGAGCAGCGCTCCGCCCAACCACCGGCAGAGGGTCCGCCCGCGCCCACGCAGGCACAGGCGGAGCAGCTGCGTACGGCCGTGCTGTCCGTCACGCACCGAACCCGGCTGACCCGAAGCGAACTCGGCGCCGCGATCACCGCCGAGTGCGGACCGTGGGTCGAAACCCTTGCCTCAGCAGCCTGGAGCACCGGCTGGCCGCACTGGCGGCTGGCGGTGGACGAGGCGGTCGCCAGTGGCGTCCTGTGTTACGGTCCGCCGCAAGCGAATCGGGTCACTTTCGTACGAGCCGACGAGTGGTTGTCCGATACGGACGCGCAGATGTGGACCGGCGAGGACGGCGCGCTGGTCGGTGGCGCGCCGGCCGTACTCGTCGAGGTGGCCCGTCGCTACCTCGCCGCGTACGGTCCGGCGACCCACCAGGAGTTCGCCCAGTGGTTCGCGATGCCGGCCGGGGCGGCACGACAGGTGTACGCCGCACTCGGCCACGAGCTGGTCGCGGTGGACATCGAGGGCAGCAGATCATGGGCGCTGGCCGCGTCCGAGCCGCAGGACTGGGAGCCGGTCACCGACTGCGTGCGGCTACTGGGCTATTTCGACTGCTTCGCCGTCGGCTCGCATCCGCGCGACGAACTGGCTCCGCCGGAGGCCGCGCGGCGGGCAGCGGCACACGGTCGAGGATTCATTAAGGGAAGTGCCCGCCGATTTCTCTGCGGGCCGCTGCCGGTGCTGCTGATCGACGGCGTCGTCAGCGGCGTGTGGACCTACCGCCGCCAGGGCCGGGCCGAGCAGGCCGAGCAGGTCCGGGTCGAGGTGTTCGGGCGAGCCAGTTCCGCCCTGCGCGGACTCCTGACCGAGGAGGTCGCCCGGCTCTGCGCGGTGCTCGATCGCGACCTGACCCTCTCGGTCGGCCCGGCGGACATAGCCGCACATCTGTGACATAGGACAATCAACCCATGACCGCGCCCGCGAGCAGCCCACTGCTGGCTGCCCTCGACCAATTGCGGGTCGCGGTCGCCAGTTGTGCCTTCCCGCTCGAGCTTCCGGCCGCGCACCAGGCTCGGCGTACCCAGCAGTCGGTGACCGATCAGCTCAGCGACTACATCCTGCCCCGATTGAGCCGCCTGGACGCGCCGCTGCTGGTCGTCGTCGGCGGGTCGACCGGGGCCGGTAAATCGACCCTGGTCAACTCTCTGGTCGGGCGCCGGGTCAGCCAACCGGGCGTCTTGCGCCCCACCACCAGATCCCCGGTCCTGGTTCTCAACCCCGAGGACCGAGCGTGGTTCGCCAGCAACCGGGTGCTGCCTGGGCTGGCTCGTACCACCGGAACGACCGGCACGGCCGGGACGGCAGAAACACCCGGTACGCCCGGTACGGCCGGTACGCCCGGTACGCCGGGTACGGCCGGGGACGGCACCGCCGGCAACAGCCTGCAGCTGGCTACCGACGAGACGGTTCCACTCGGCTTGGCCCTGCTCGATGCACCCGACGTCGACTCGGTGGTCACCGAGAACCGGGAGATGGCCGACCAGCTGCTGGCGGCCGCGGACCTGTGGTTGTTCGTCACCTCCGCGGCGCGCTACGCCGACGCCGTGCCATGGGGATTCCTGCGCCGAGCAGTCGAACGCACCGTTGCCGTCGCGCTCGTGCTGGACCGGGTCGCCCCTCAAGCGATCGACGAGATCAGCGCCCATCTGCGCGAGATGCTCGACGAGCAAGGACTCGGCCAGGCGCCGTTGTTCGTCGTACCCGAGGTGCCCCTCGACGACGAGGGACTGATCCCACTGAACGCGGTCATGCCGCTACGGATCTGGCTGGGCAACCTGGCCGCGGACAGCGCCGCGCGAGCGGCCGTCGTACGGCAGACGCTCGAGGGCGCGATCGTGCACCTGATCGGCAGCACGCCGTCGCTGGTCAGCGCGCACGTCGAGCAGCTGGACGCGATCGGGAGGCTGCGCGCCGACGCCGACCGGATCTATCGGGCCGCCGGTGCGCGAGTCACCGAGGGCACCGCCGACGGGTCGCTGCTGCGCGGTGAGGTGCTGGCGCGGTGGCAGGAGTTCGTCGGCACCGGTGAGCTGCTGCGCAGCCTTGAGCGCCGGATCGGCTGGTTGCGCGACAAGCTGTCGGCCGCGCTGCGCGGGCGGCCGGCCCCGGAGAACGAGCTGACCGAAGCCGTAGAGACCGGCCTCGAGGCGATGCTGCGCGCCGCCGCGGAGTCCGCCGCCGAGCAGACCAGCGCCGCTTGGCGACAGACCCCGGCCGGTACGGCCTTGCTGGAACAGGACGGGCCAGCTCTGGAGTACATCTCGCCGGACTTTCGGGAGACCGCGTCGCGCGCGATCCGGGACTGGCAGGGCTACGTCATGCAGCTGGTCCGCGAAGAGGGGTCGGACAAGCGGTCGGTCGCACGGGTCCTTGCCTACGGCGTCAACGGGATCGGGGTGACCCTGATGATCGTGGTCTTCGCCTCGACCGCAGGTGTCACCGGCGCGGAATTCGGTGTGGCCGGAGGGACGGCCGTCGTCGGGCAGAAGCTGCTCGAAGCGATCTTCGGCGACCAGGCCGTCCGGACGCTGGCGGCGCGGGCGCGGAAGAATCTCGATGCCCGGGTCGAGGCGCTGCTCGGCGCGGAGTTGCTGCGCTACCTGCAGCGCCTCGATGCACTTGGCGTCTATCCCGACGTACCGGAACGGCTGGCAGCGGCCACCGACGCCGCGGCGGCCCTGCGATGAGAAGCCTGGTCGAGTCGATCACCGGACGCCGCGCACCGGGCCCCGGCGCCGGTGCGGAACTCCAGTCCCGGCTGGCTGCTCTGGCACGTGCGGTCGAGACCGGGCAGGGTCGGGTTCCGGACAGTTCGCTGACCGCGGCCCGCACCGTCCTGGAGCGGGCCGGCCAGCGTCTGGAGCACTCCACCGAGCACACCGTCGTCGCCCTGGCCGGCTCGACCGGATCTGGGAAGTCCTCGCTGTTCAACCGGCTGGCCGGTGAGCCGCTGGCCCGGGTCGGGGTTCGACGCCCGACCACGGCCATCCCGCAGGCCTGCATCTGGGGGCCCGGGGAAGAGGGGGCCGGCAGTCTGCTCGATTGGCTCGGAATCGAGCAACGCCACGTTCTGCCCACGCCCGGAGTCACCGATGCGCTGACCGGCTTGGTCCTGCTGGATCTCCCCGACCATGACTCGACAGCGATGGCGCATCGGCTCGAAGTGGACCGGCTGGTGGCGATGGTCGATCTGATGGTGTGGGTGGTCGACCCGCAGAAGTACGCCGATGCGATCCTGCACCGTCGCTATCTCGCTCCGTTGGCCAAGCACGGCTCGGTGATGCTGTTCGCGCTCAACCACGTCGACGAACTGTCCGACGCCCAGCGCGAGGCCTGTCTGAGCGACCTGCGCCGACTGCTGGTCGAGGACGGATTCGCCAAGCCGGCCATTCTGGCGACCTCGGCAGCGACCGGCCTGGGGACCGATCGGTTGGTGGCCGTGCTCCGGGATCGGGTGAAGAAGACCCGCGCGGCTTCGGCACGACTGACTGCCGACGTCGACCGGGCCGCCGCCCAGCTGGCCGAATCCGGCTTCGATCATCCGGTGACGGTGGCCGAGAAGCCCTCCACCGGCCTCGTGGACGCGCTCGCCTCGGCTGCCGGCGTGCCCGCCGTCGCTGCCGCCGTCGCCAGCTCACACGAGATGCGGGCCAAGGAACACGTCGGCTTCCCGCTCACCCGATGGCTGGCCCGGCTGCGGCCCGATCCGCTCCGCCGACTGCATCTCGGTGACCGGATCGGGCCAGACGCTAAGGGCGCCGGCGGCAAGGCTTCCGGTGGGACGTCTGGTGCCAAGTCTCCGGTTTCCGAATCCTCCGGCAGCAGCGCGGACCTCGAGGCGATGGTCACGGCTCGTACGTCGCTGCCCGCCCCGACTCCGGCTCAGCGGGCGCGCGTCGATTCCGCCGTACGGGCCGAGATCGGCCGGGCCACCGACGGCCTGACCGGTCCGTGGAAGGCAGCGGTCGCGGCGGCCGGGCGGGCCAGCGAGCACAACCTCCCTGATGCCCTGGACCGGGCCGTCGGCTACGTCGCGTTACCGGTCCGCGAGCAGCCGCGCTGGTGGAAGCTGGCCAGCTGGCTGCAATGGACGCTGTTCGGGATCGCTGTCCTCGGCGGACTGTGGCTGGTGCTGCTCGCCGCCTTGGGTTGGCTGCAGATCGAGGTGGACTCGCCGCTGGTGATCGGCCTGCCGTTACCGACGCTGATGCTGCTCGGCGGGATCCTGCTCGGCCTGCTCACCGCAGGTCTGGGACGCCGTGCTGCACGAGTCGGCGGCCGGCGCCGTGGAGCCATCGCCGACCGGGCGCTGCGGACCGCGGTCGAGGGCATCGCGACCAAGCTGATCGTCAATCCGATGTCGGCCGAGCTCGCGCGCTGCGCCGATTTCACCGCCGCCGTTGCGGCCGCTCGCCCGCCCCCGCCGAAGAATTGATCAGCTGTCCCTCCGGGAAGTTGATCATCGGAACTACGGGGGGTTATTTGCCATCCTGGGCTGAAAACCCCCTCAGTTTCCGATGATCAACATGGGATGTGGTCGCCTCGGTTGACGAGCGGCCAGCGGCAAGGGTCCAGACCAGGGCACCGACAGCGTCTGTGTCGGCCTTGGTCAAGTCCTCGAACGGGCTGATCTCGACCACCGCCCGCCTCGTGCCGGACCGGACCAGCTTCCAGGTCCCTGCCACAAAGCCGTCGAGCAGGAACATCGGCTTGCCCAGGCTGCGCTGGACCCGTACCCGTGGCGGTCATCCCCGACCGATCCAGCAGCAGCTGCCGGTCGAGCAGCATCCGGTTGAGCGCTCGCGAGGACAGCGGCGGGCCGCCGGGATCGCTCACCGATCAGACGCTAGCCCGGTCGGCTCACGAATGACGGCGCCGGTTCCCGGTAGGTCAACAGCTTCAGCGGCCGGCCGCCTACCGCGCCGAGTTGTAGTCCTCCAGGGTTGCGTTCAGGGCGGAGCGGGTTTCATTTCGTTCGCCCTGAGCAACCGCCACGCCCTCGGCCCGCAACAGATCATGAGCCGCCCTGACGTCCAGATCCAAGCTGCGCGCAAACTCGCGCAACGTAAGTCGGCCGGCCGCATAGGCATCCATGGAGTCGCGCTTGTGCAGCTCTCGAAGGGCGAAGGCCACCA